>NZ_CP007474.1:0-300000 GCF_000632845.1 Ehrlichia japonica
ATGTTAAAAACCATAACAAGTAGATCCAGGCAAAAGAGGGTGCCGGTGTGGTTCATGAGGCAAGCTGGAAGATACCTACCAGAGTACCACGAGGTAGCAAAAAATGCGGGAAGCTTTCTAGAACTGTGTTATACACCAGAGTTAATGAAAGAAGTTACATTGCAACCGGTAAGAAGGTTCGGCTTGGACGCAGCAATAATGTTTTCAGACATACTAGTAATTCCAGATGCTCTAGGTTGTAAGGTAAGATTCACAAAAGAAGATGGCCCTAAACTACAATTAATATCAAGTTATGATGAAATCAATATCCCAGAAGAAATAGTATTAGACCATCTTAAAAATGTCTTCGAAGGTATAAAAGAAGTTAAAAGATCACTACAGGAGGATATATCACTAATAGGATTTGCAGGTGCACCCTGGACCATAGCATCCTACATGATAGGAAGAGATAAAAATTTTTCAAAAATAAGAGAGATGTGTTACTTACAAGATAGAAGTTTAGAAAAAATAATAGAAAAGATTACAGAAGTGACAATCTCATATTTAAAAAAACAAATAGAAAGTGGTGTAGACATAATACAAATCTTTGACAGTAATGCAGGAATTGTACCAGCTAGTGAATTCGAAAAGTGGATAATAGATCCTACAGAGAAAATAATATCATCCATACGTGAATCTTACCCAGAATTTCCAATTATAGGTTTTCCAAAGGGTGCAGGGATAATGTATAAAAAATTCTCAGAGAAAACAAAAGTGTCAGTTACAAGTATTGACTACAACATTCCAATATCTTGGGCAAAAAATAATATTTCATCAATATTACAGGGAAATATAGACCCATATCTGGTAGCATATGATAAAAATAAAGCAGTGTCTCAAACAAGGGATCTAATCAACATAATGAAGGATGAACCATTTATATTTAATTTAGGACATGGAATAATTCCAAGCACTCCTATAGCCAATATCGAGGCACTAATAGAAATAGTAAGATCTAGTATTTAATATATTTTTAAAAGCAATACCTTAAAATATGAACTTGACAAATCACTGCTTTAACTATAGAAACACAATAAATAAATAGTCTTTAAGGATACTGAAATGAAAGGGAAGCTACATGATCATCATTTAGTAAATCCCAGTCCATGGCCGTTACTGTTTTCATTTACAATACTGATAACAGCATTAGGAGCAGTAGGAACAATACATGGCTTACATATTGGTAAGCTTGTACTTGCAATTGGCATACCTTCTGTCAGTATAGTCTTGTACAAGTGGTGGAAAGACATAGTTACAGAAGCAATTAAAGACAATTGTCATACTGAAATTGTAAAAAAGGGACTTAGATTAGCTATGGCTGCTCTCATCCTTTCAGAAACAATGTTCTTTTTTGGTTTCTTTTGTTCATTTTTTAAAGCTTGGCTATTTCCCGTACATATACTTGATAACCTAGTACCAGGCAAACTTGTATCCTGGCCTCCAGATGGTATCACTAGACTCGATCCTTGGTCTATACCTTTGCTAAACACTGTCATTCTTTTATTATCTGGGTGTACATTAACTTGGTCTCATTACTCTCTGATAAACAACGACAATAAGAATACAGTAAAGATGTTAGGGATAACCATAGTACTTGGAATCATATTTTCTGTATTTCAAGCTATAGAATATCTACACACAGGATTTTCTTTCCGTGAAACTGGAGAAAAAGCCATATATTCTTCAAATTTTTACATGATAACAGGGTTCCATGGGCTACATGTAATAGTTGGTACAATATTTTTAACTATATGTTGGCTTCGGGTAAAAAAAAATCAGTTGTCTTCAGAAAATCATGTAGGTTTTGAGTGTGCAGCATGGTATTGGCATTTCGTTGATGTTATATGGTTATTGCTGTTTGTTTTTTTGTATTGGATAAGTTCATAATATGAAAATAATAGGTCTTGACCCTGGCTTAAGCTGTACAGGGTGGGGCGTGTTGTCTATTGATAAAGATATAAAATTAATAGATAAAGGTGTTATTATAACCAATAGTAAAGAAACTACTAGTCAAAGGTTAAACAAAATACATACAGACCTTCTCAATATTCTTAAATTACATAGCGCAGACAGTGCATCTATGGAAGAGGTGTTTGTAAATAAGAATCCCAAATCTTCAATATCACTGTGTTATGCTAGAGGTATCTTATTGTTAACTCTGAACATTATAAACATACCAGTGTTTGAATATTCAACAAATTACGTAAAAAAATTAGTTACAGGTAACGGTCATGCTAGAAAAGAACAAGTACATTTTATGATAGAAAAGATTCTAAATATTAAATGCTTAGGTACCTATGATATTTCTGATGCAATAGCTGTTGGCTTATGTCATGCCTATTCTAAAAAGAATTTTTAATATGGTTTTATATCTACCTTGCCTTCTTTTCTAGTAAATATTCGTATTATATTGTCAGTGTGTTGTGTTATGATTAACAGTGTTATATTGAAAAAAATTATGATATCATTTACTGTGTAACACATATATACCAGTAACATCACAAAAGTTGTCGATATAATAGACGACAATGATGAATAATTAAACTTTACAAAAAATATAATCCAACATAGTAAAAAACATATGGTAAATCTATATTCAATAAGTACCATTGATCCTAAAAAAGTTGATATACCTTTACCACCCTTGAATAATAGCCATATAGGAAACATGTGTCCTATTATAGAAAACATAACAGATATCAGAACAAATGTTTGGTCTGAGCTATAATTACTAGCTAACAAGACAGATATAAATCCTTTTGTTGCGTCTAAGAACAGAGTTAATGCAGCTAATTTTTTGTTTTTTCTGAAGACATTTGTTGCCCCTATGTTACCTGACCCTATTTTTCTAATATCACCTAACCCTCCCATATAAGATAATATTAAACCAAATGGTATAGATCCTATTAAATAAGATGATACTAGTATAATGATGTGGACACTCATACTATATTACAATTAATTTACATTAAAATGATATAAGATTTTCACATTACTTCAATATTGTTATAATAATTAAGATACAAAATGGTGTAACGGATATGAATATTTCATTTTCAGAGATTATATACAGTGCATTAAAAGAAGACTTAGGAGAAAAAGGTGATATAACTACTAATAGTATATTGATGAATGAAAAAGTAAATTTTAATATAAATGCAAGGGAAAATTTAGTAGTTTGTGGAATTCCTATATTGGAAGAAATTTTTAACATGAATGAAAAATATATAAAATATGAAACTCATAAGAAAGATGGGGATATAACAGAAAAGAACAGTATTTTAGTGAGCGGAGAAGCATTAGCAGTACGCTTAATGTCTATTGAAAGGGTTATTTTAAACTTTATCCAACATGCTTCTGGCATAGCATCAATTACTAGGCAATTTGTTGATGAAGTATCTGGTACAAAAGCTAAAATTCGTAGTACTAGAAAGACTACTCCTGGATTAAGAATATTGGATAAGTACTCTGTACATGTCGGAGGTGGAGAAAATTACAGAAATAGTTTATACGATGGTGTGCTTATAAAAGATAATCATATAGCTAGCTGTGGAAGCATAACTTTAGCTATACAAAGACTTAGAATGAATTTAAAAAATGAGTATATTGCTATTGAATGTGACAATATATCTCAGGTTAAGGAATCACTATATAATAATGTGGATATGATCTTACTGGACAATATGAGTGTTAGTGAAATAAAAGAAGCAGTAGATATAGTTAATGGAAAAGCAGTTTTAGAAGTCTCAGGATGTGTAAATATAGGAAATGTTAGAAACATTGCACTAACAGGCGTGGATTATATTTCTATTGGTTGTATAACTAATTCTTTCAAGAATAAAGACATAGGTCTTGACATTGAATGCAACAACAGTGACTAAATTAGTTAAATTTAAACATTTTATGTGTATTCTCTATGAACAATTAATACTTAATTTGATCTTATATCTTTCCAGAAACTTCTTACTTTTTGGAAAAAACCTGTTGACTGAGGATTGCAATCTACATTAGGTTCATCATCAAATTTTTGTAACAATTCTTTCTGTTGTTTTGTTAACCTTACAGGAGTTTCTACAGTTAGCTGTATATACATATCTCCTCTTTTAGATGAATTTATAATTGGCATTCCTTTTTCCTTTAGCCTTAACTTATCTCCATTTTGCGATCCTTCTGGGACTTTTACTTTTGTCCATGTGCTATCTATAGATGGCATTTCTATATATCCACCTAATGCAGCAAGTGTCATTTTTATAGGTACATTACAATAAAGATCAGCTCCATTTCGTGTAAAGAATTTATGTTTTTGTATATTAGGGTAAACATACAAATCTCCACTCCTTGCACCTCTATAACCTGCTTCTCCTTTCCCATTTAATCTAATCTTATTACCACTTTCTATTCCTTTTGGAATAGTAACAAGTAGATTAATTTCATCTCTTGCACGACCACTTCCAGAGCACTTTTTGCACTTATTTTGTATTATTTCTCCTTCCCCATTACATATGTGACATGTTCTTTCTATTGTAAAAAACCCTTGTTGTGTTCTAACGTTACCTACACCATGACAAGTACTACATTGTACAGATTTTGCTGATCCTTCACTTCCAGAGCCACTACAGCTTGAACATTTTATGTAAGTAACATAACTGATAGGTACCTTCTTACCATTGAATGAATCTTCCAAGGTTATCTCTATATCAAACCTTAAGTCTGATCCCGCAACACTACCATCATGTCTTCTAGATGATCCTCTTCCTCCTCTAAATCCTCCACCGAAAAGATCATTAAATATATCAGAAAAATCGCCAGGAAAGCCATTGTTAAAATCAAATCCACCTCTTCCAGAATTATCAAAAGCATTGTGTCCATATTTATCATATGCTGCTCTCTTATTTTGATCTATAAGTACATCGTAAGCTTCTGATAATTCTTTGAATTTTTCTTCTGCTTCCTTATTACCAGGATTTTTGTCAGGGTGGTACTTCAGTGCCATTTTCCTATAAGCTTTTTTTATCTCTTCTGGTGTTGCACTCTTACTTACACCTAACAGGTCATAATAGTCGCTTTTGCTCATACCAATTCTTCTTTATAAGTATCAGGTAAAATATTTATATACGATTTAAAAAAAATTCAAGACTTACCTATGTGTATTTTTAATCTTACTAAAATCTGTAACTAAGTCAAAGATATAAAAGGCATTTTTAACAATAGAAAGCCTATTTTTACATAAATCTTTATTTTCTTGATCATTTACCTTCACATTATCCATAAAATTATTTACACAACAACTCAAATTATAAAGGTTATCTAACGATTCTTCAAATTTGTTGTCTTTTATTAACCTTTTTATATTATTTTTTTGATAATTTATCTCTTTATATAAATCAATTTCTTCTTTTTCTACAAATAATCTTTTGTTGCATTTGTGACTTTTTATACTATTGAGATTGTCTTCCTTTGTAATTATATTACATATTCTTTTATATGCTTTTATTATTTCAGCTCCATTTTTGGTAAAAATATAATCGTTAAGAAACTCAGCCTCTTTTTTTATTAACAACAGATTATTAAATTTTCTGCTTTCGATTACAGCATTTATTATATCTTCTTTAATACCGTTTCCTTTTAAGATAATTTTGAATCTATTTGAACAAAACTCTATCACAGAGGAAATAATATCCTTTCTTCTATTTGTTCTTGATATTACATCCTTAATTTTATCAATAGCAGTTTTTTCCATTATTGCAAATGAGTATAACGAGACAGATTTTTCTATTAAAAGTTTTATTGGTATATTAAGATTATTTTCTAGTATTATTCTAATAATTGATATAGCCATCCTTCTGATAGAAAAAGGATCACGGGAACTAGTGACTTGTTCCCCTGCTACTATCATTCCAACTAAACTATCTATTTTATCAGATATAGATACGGCTATTGCTATAGGAGAAGAAGGACATTCTTTTTGTGAATTTGTTGGTTCATAATGACTAACTATGGACTCTGATATTTCTAATGGTTCATTGAAGTAAGAAGCGTAATACCCTCCTATTACTCCCTGTAGCTCTGGAAATTCTTTTACAGCTAATGTTGATAAATCAAATTTAGATAACTTTGCTGCTCTTTCTACTTTTATTAATGAAGAATGAGGTATCCATATGGAAATGTACTTTGATAAAGCTATGATACGATTCACTTTTTCAAAAACAGAACCAAGTTTTGCATGAAATACTATTTGTTTTAGCTTTTCTATGTAGTAATCAATACCATATTCTTTATCTTTTTTTATTAGAAAACTTGCATCTACTAGTCTGGCATTTAGTACATTATTGTGTCCTCTTATTATATTATCATTTGATATGGTAGATATTGTAATGAAGTTTGTGATTTTATCTCCTGTAAAAACAGCTAAGTATTTTTGATGATTGTGCATTACGCTCAGTATTAATTCTTTCGGTAATTCAGAAAATTTTTCATCTACTGATCCCATTATAACTACTGGGTATTCTAAAGTACCGTTTAATTTATTAATTAATTGTTGATTATTTTCACATGTTAAATTACTTTTTTCAGTTAGATTTTTTATTTGGTTTAATATAAAATTAATTCTTTCTTCTTGACATAAAATTACATTGTTGTTTTTTAGCTGTAAAATATAAGAGTTGAAATCTGTAACTTCAAAGAATTCTTTATTTATAAGTCTGTTACCGCAGGATTTGTTGTTTGCTTCCATATCAGCAAATTTTATTGGTAATACTTTCCCGTCTAGTATACACATTAAATTTAATATAGGACGAATCCAATATGTTTTTCCACTTCCCCATCTCATTTTTTTATCCCATGGAAAGTTATTTAACATATTTTCTATAATTAATAAAATTATATGTTCTGTACTTGTTTCTACACTACTACTAAGTTCAGCATAATAAAAATTATCATTACCAACTTTGCAAACTATAAGATCACTTAACTTTTTACCAACTTTTTTTAAAAAACCTTCTATTGCAATTTTATTTTCTGATACCCTTGGTCCTTTTATTTTCAATGTGTTATTGGATAAGTTATAAAATATATTTTTTACATATAAAGTTAATCTATTTGAAGTTATAAACACCTTCATTAGCTCAAAACTAATATTATGACGACTTAATTCTTTTTTTACATAAGAATTCATGTATGAATGTGCACTACTCTGCATTTCAGGAGGTATTTCTTCTGATAAGCATTCAAATAATAGTTCTAAAGGCATGTCATTTTACTTATTTTAGTGACACTGAGTATATAAGCTACAACATAAATTTGCAAGTTTACGTACACGTAGTATATAAGATGCACGTTCATTAACTCCAATAACTCCACGAGACTCAAGTAAATTAAGAATATGACTGGCTTTTGTGCAAATATCATATGCTGCTAATGGCAGCTTTTTTTCTATTAAAGAAATGCATATTTGTTCAGCTTCATTAAATTGCTTGAAAAGAATATCTACATCATAATAATCTAAAGCTAATTTAGAAAATTCATATTCACGTTGTTTAAATATATCACCATAAGTTGTTCCATGATCATCCCATAATATTTTATATACACTGTCAACATTTTGAATTATCATTGCTATTCTTTCTAAACCGTACGCAATTTCTCCTGGAGCTGAAGAACACTCAATACCGCCTACTTGTTGCATATAAGTAAACTGAGTTATCTCCATACCATTACAGGTAACTTCCCATCCTAGACCCCAAGCACCAATACTTGGATTTTCCCAATCATCTTCTATAAATTTTATATCGTGAGTTTTAATAGATATTCCTATTTTTTCTAAGCTTTTTAAGTAATCTGATTGTAACTCTGTATTAGATGGCTTTATTAGTACTTGATACTGATGGTGCTGATACAAACGATTTGGATTATCACCATATCTTCCATCACATGGTCTAATAACAGGTTGAACGTAAGCCAATTTCCAAGGCTTTTTTGATATTGCTGCCATTGAAGTTGCTGGATGAAGAGTTGCTGCTCCTAATTCAGAAGTGTATGGATGAAATATTGTGCATCCATATTCTTCCCAATAACATTGTAAGTTTCTTATTATACTTTGAAAATTCACAAAACATATAACCAATCCTAATTATCGATATTATAGAATAATAACAGGAAATTACACAAGGTTTATTTTTTTATATATTATTAATTTTTTTTATTAAACATATAATTTATTTAAAATAATTATAATAATAATTTATTTATTAAATATAAAAGTTATATACTAGTATGTGTATTTTTAATGGTTTGATTTTTTCTTGCATTTTTGTTTCATCAGTATAATCTTTGTTAATCATGAGGTAATGTTTGCTAATTACTATATAGTTGTCTTTTGTATAGATGGGATGTCGCCAAGTGGTAAGGCAACGGTTTTTGATACCGTCATTCGAAGGTTCGAGTCCTTCCATCCCAGCCGTTTTTCAAGTAATTTTACATGCTAACCTTATGTTTTTTTATAGATACATGTTATTCTCCTTTATATTAAGAAAAATAAAGAATCTTGTAGTTAATCTGCTGTTTTTTGCAATATTTCTTTATTTTTCTTCTCTTATTTTTATAGCTATGAAAGAAGGAATTAGTGTTGCTTTTGCATACAAAGATCCTAAAAATGTTGCTATTTACGCTTATAAGTATTTAAAGTGGTGTTATTATAACTCTGGTTCACTAACTTACTCTATATTTTTTAAAGCAGGTGTATCATTAGTTATACCTTTTTGGTTTTATTTGAAGATTTCTAAAATTAATTGGAGTAGATTTTTTAGGAGTCTATTTGAATATGTATTCTCTATGTTAAAAAAAGATACTTATGATAGTAGAAACTTGGAATTTAACGGTAAGAATAATATTGATTTTGAAAAAACTGATTATCGTGAAGAACTTTATAGAATAAAAAGAAATGCAATAATAGAAATAGAAGAATCAATAAATAAAATGACTTCAGAGATTTTATGTATAAAAAATAAAAAGGATAGTGAGAATTATAATAACATAATTGACAAAAATTAATTTAATTTTCCTATTCCCATAGCATGTTTTATCATATAGCTTTTAATGTTTTCTGAATTTTGAACTATGAATAACCCAGCCCTTCTTGCAATTTTTGCTATGCAAGATTTCCTAGAAAATATTCCATCTATACATGTAGTAAAAACTGCCATAGATAAATTGTCAAAATATCTGTCGTAAGAAAAATTTCTTAATATGTAATCACTACCTATATCTATACCATATTGTTTTGCTGATTTTATGTTATTTACTAATTTTTCAATATCTCTTATACCTAAATTTAATCCTTGACCTGCAATAGGATGGATGGAATGTGCTGCATCTCCTATCAATACTAATCTATTTTTATATAAACATTTAGCAAGCATTAAGTGTAAAGGAAAACACTTTATTTCACTATCTAATCTGATATCATTTAAGTATGGGGCACATTTTTTTTCTAATTCTGTCATAAAAGCTTGTTTGCTTAGCTTCATAAACATTTCACTAATATGGGTTTTGTTTGTCCAAACTACAGAAGACTTATGTCCATCATACATAGGTAATATTGCAAATGGTCCTCCATGAAAAAAATGCTCTATAGCTAAGTTATTATGGTTGTTTGTATGTTTTACATTACAAATAATACTGCTTTGGGAGTAATCGTGACTAATGGATGGTATATCAAATATTTGTCTTAGGTTTGAATTTTTACCTTCAGCGGATATTAATAATGGAGTTACTAATGTTGTGTTATTAGTTAATTCTATTCTTACTAAGTCATTTGCTATATTTACTGAATTATATGTGCATTCTGAATATAAATTTATTTTTTTTATATGCTTTCTAAAAGCATCACATAGGAATTTACTTTCTACAATATAACCCATAGGATTATCACTTATAGACTTATAGTCATAATGTGTAAATACTGAACTGTCTTCATCTTTTATTAAAATATCTAGTATAGGACAATGTTCTTTTATATTGTTCCATATATTAAACTTATCTAGTATTTCTTGAGATTTTCTTGATAGAGCAAATACTCTGCCTTTTGGTATTGATGATAAGATTTTATTTTTATCTATTAAAGCTATAGAGATAGAAAGCTGGTTTAATGCTATTGCTGTGATTATTCCAGTTATTCCTGCTCCTGAAATGACTACATCGTAGTATTTGCTATTGCTACTATTCATGAAAAAATCACGCAAAAGACATAAAAAATGTTCTAACAATTAAAAATTAGATAATTATTAATGTTATGGTGTGTCCGAAGGGATTCGAACCCCTGACCTACAGCTTAGAAGGCTGATGCTCTATCCAGCTGAGCTACGGACACATTATAACTATGAAATGGTACTTTAATTAACATATTTGTCAAGCTTATAGGTTTTTTTGGTAATTAGAAGTTATGTGCATCTGTTAATTTGAATAGATGTTTTGTTAAAGCATTAGATATTTAGTTTCTGTAATATAAGCTATGGGATTATCAATTTTATAATCATAACGTGTAAATATTGAACTATGTTCATCTATTAAAATATCTAATATGACACTCTTATATTGTTCTATATATTAAGCTTATCTTCTATATTTTATTTAACAGTTGAGAGTTATTTTTATATAGATTTATATTTTTTAGCTAGTGTAAAGTATATATGTTATGAATTTTAGGATAATGTATTAAAAGTTGGATATTATATATTGTTTAGTTATTTAAGATTTGGTACTATAAAAATCCTTGGTTTTACGTTTTTAACATGTTTTATTATCAAAATTGTTCATCTGAGTACATTATAACTAGCGAATCTGTTTCTAATGGACATCCTGATAAAGTTGCTGATCAGATATCTGATGCTATACTTGATTATTATATATCGTTAAATCCACTTGTACATGCTGCTATAGAAACTTTAGTAACAAAAAACAAGGTAATAATTAGCGGTGAAATCTGTGGAGTTAATGTTAATAAATATGATGTAGAATGTATAACTCGTCAAGTTATAGAAGAAATAGGATATGAACAGGATGGGTTTCATTGGAAATATGTTGTTATTGAAATTTTGATACATGAACAGTCTCCTGATATTATTATTGGAGTAAGTTCTGGTAAAAATCAAGGTGCTGGTGATCAAGGTATAGTATATGGGTATGCAATAAATGAAACTGAAACTTTTATGCCTGCACCAATTTTTTATTCTCATTTAATTTTAAAAAATATTGTTTCTGCAGTAAAAAATTTTGAAATACCAAATCTTGGTCCTGATGCAAAGACACAAGTCACATTGCTATATAAAGATAATATTCCTATTAAAGCATCTAATATTGTACTTTCTATACAACATTCTGAAGATTTTTCACAAAGTCAAATAAGAGATATTGTTTATTCTTATGTTGAGAAATCTTTACCAGAAGGATGGATGTGTCCTGATAGTAATTTTTTAGTTAATCCAACAGGTAGATTTGTTATAGGTGGTCCAGTTGGGGATTGTGGTTTGACTGGTCGTAAGATTATGATAGATACGTATGGAGGACATGTACCTCATGGTGGGGGAGCTTTTTCTGGAAAGGATCCAAGTAAGATAGATAGATCTGCTGCTTATATGGCTCGTTATTTAGCAAAAAACATTGTTTCTGCTAAATTAGCTAATCAATGTTTAGTTCAGTTATCGTATGCTATTGGTATTTCCCATCCTATTTCATTTTATGTAAATACCTTTGGTACTGGGTTTGTCAGTGATGATGTAATAAAAAATTTTATAGAAGATAGTGTAGATTTATCTCCTTATGGAATTTGTAAGCACTTAATGTTGCTTAATCCTATTTATAAAGTTACATCTTGTTATGGACATTTTGGGAGAGTGCCTAATAAAAATGGAAGCTTCTCTTGGGAAAGAGAAGATTTTGCTTTAAAATTGAGAAATGAATTTCATCTTGTATAAATATTCTTTACGCTAAATTTGTAATTGATTATGTAATAAAAAATTTTATAATGTAGATTTATCCCCTTATGGGGTTTGTAAGCACTTAATGTTGCTTCGTCTTATTTATAAATTGAATATTTTGAAAGAGTATCTCATAAAAATTAAGCTTTCTCTTAGGAAAATTTGATTTAAAATTAAAAATGAATTTCGTCTTATGGTAAATATTCTTTACACTAAATTTGTCATTTGTAGTGTAATAAAAAATTTTATGTAACCGTAGATTTGTCTTCTTATGAAATTTATCAGCACTTAATATTGTTTCATCCTATTTATAAAGTTACATCTATTTTATATTTAGTCTTAAGAAGTATAAACATCTACTTCTTATATAAAGAGTATTTAATAATGTTGAATATTAGATATGGTTACTCAATTATATGATAATTAAAGAGGCAATCTTACTTATGTATATATAAAAGGTAAGTAATGTAAAACTAACTATGTGTTGTACATTGTTACATATTTATTAGTATTTTAAGTAAAAGATTTTTTTAAAGATAATCATTTACAAGTATTTCTGCTATTTGTACTGCATTTAATGCTGCACCTTTTCTTAAGTTATCACTTACTAGCCACATGTTAAGACCATGTTTTACTGTCTTATCTTTTCTTAATCTTGATACATAGACTTCATCTTCATGTACACTATCTAGTGGCGTTGCATACCCACCATCTTCCCTTCTATCAAGTATTATAATTCCTGGAGCATTTTCTAATGCTTCATAAGCTTCTTCTTCTGAAATCTCAGAGAGAAATTCAACGTTTAATGATTCAGAATGTGATACAAATACTGGAACTCTAACACATGTTGCACTTACTTCTATGTTATGATCTAATATTTTTTTTGTTTCAACAGCCATTTTCCATTCTTCTTTTGTTGAACCGTCTTCCATAAAGACATCTATGTGTGGAATACAATTGAAAGCTATTCTTTTTGTAAATTGTTTAGGAGTGATACTTTGATTCATAAACGTACCTTTAGTCTGTGAATAAAGTTCATCCATTGCAGATTTTCCTGTACCAGAGACTGATTGATACGTTGATACTACAACTCTCTTTATTTTTGATATTTTGTGTAATGGATTTAAAGCTAAAAGCATTTGTATTGTAGAACAATTCGGATTAGCAATAATATTATGTTTATGATACTGAGCTATATCTTCTGGATTAATTTCTGGAATTACTAGTGGAATTTCATCTTCCATACGAAATAAAGAAGTATTATCTATAACTATACATCCTTTATTTGCTGCTATTCGTGCATACTGCTGTGATACTGAAGATCCAGCTGAAAAAATTGCTATATCTGTATCAGTAAAATCATAACTATCCAGATCTTGAGCTTCTAATACCTTATCTCCATAGCTTAACTTTTTCCCTATAGATTTTTTTGATGCTAGTGCTACAATTTCCTTTATTGGGAATGATCTACTTGCTAAAATGTTTAAAGCAACTCTACCTACATTTCCTGTAGCTCCTACTATTGCTATTTTGTAACTCATGGTTTTTTACTGTTATATACCAAATGATAATAAAGAACCTACAAGATTTTTATTGTGATCAGATGACTTTTTTAGAGCATCATTGAATGCTGCTTTAATTAAATCTTCTATAAGGATAGCTTTTTCTTGTAATAGTGATGGGTCTAATTTTACTTCAATAACTTGGTAGATGACCATATTGGATACACTAATTTTTACAGATACTTTTCCTCCAAGTGATGAGCCCTCAAATATTTGAGATTTTTGATGTTCTTGAAAATCAGAGAATTTCTTTTTTATAATATCTTGTAAATTAGATAATTGATCGCTAGAGTACATAGCTAACTCCTTATTATTGCTCTTTTTTTATATTTTCTATATTTATAACTCTTGCTCCATCAAACTCTTGTAATATATCGCAAACAGTTGGATCAAGAGATTGATTATAACACGAGTTACTACTTTTGCTTATATCAAAATTTTGTTCAATGGATATATTCCATTTTTTATTTGTTAAATTATAAAAAAAATTTAATAAATCTCTATGAAAATCTTTTGGTAAAACCTGATTAGTTTTTATATTTAGTGTTCCGTTATTATAATTTATTATTTCTAAATCAGATTCATATACTTGTTTATATAAGTCTTGCATATTATTGCTTTTTAACAGTTCAAGTAATGCTTTGCGATTACTATCTATTTTAGTATTTCCTTGAATCTTATCTATTATTTGCTTTGGAGATGGTAAAGATGATAGGTAACATAGTCTTATAATTAACATATTAGCAGTCTGCTTTATACAGCTAGATGATTTTACTTCTTGTATTCCTTTAAAAAGTACTTGCCATAGTCTTGATAAAAATGTAGGGGATAAAATCTTTTCGTTTTTTACATGTGCTATAATATTATAATCAAATATAGATGTGTCTTTTTTTGTTATAGAGAAGTAGCATATTTCATAAATAATCTGCAGCATGTTATCTAAAATTATAACAGGGCTATATGAACTACATGCTTCTTCAAATTTATTGATGGCTTCTACAGTATTTCCTATAACCAATGGTTCTATTATTTCTAGTAATGTATGTCTGCTAACATAGCCTAACATTTCTTTTGTAGTTTTCTCAGATAAAGTTTTATTACTGTATATAGCAGCTTGTTCTAATAAAGATAAAGCGTTACGTATAGATCCATCAGCATTATATGCTATTAATTTTATACTTTCTTCGTCAAAGGATACATTTTCTTTTTTTGCTATAATTTTTAAGTGACTTACAAGTTTATCTGTAGGTATTCTTCGAAAATCAAATCTTTGGCATCTGGATATAATAGTTACAGGTATTTTTTTTACTTCTGTTGTTGCTAAAATGAATTTTACATAAGGTGCAGGTTCTTCTAGTACTTTTAGTAGTGCATTAAATGCACTGTTGGATAACATATGTACTTCATCTATTATATATACTTTGAATTTTGAGCTAATTGGCATGTACCGTGAATTTTCCAAAATCACTTTTACATCTTCTATACTTGTATTACTTGCTGCATCTATTTCTATTACATCTGGGTGATTAAAATTTTTTATAGATGTACAATTTTGACATACATTACATGGATCAGATGTTGGTCCAGAAATACAATTTAAGCACATTGATATTATTCTTGCAGCAGTGGTTTTTCCTACACCACTAGTACCTGTCAAAAGTATGGACTCTGGTACTTTGTTTAAATTAAATGCATTGTGTAAGACACGAACTAAAACCTCTTGTCCTAAGAGATCTTTAAAATTGCTAGGCCTATACTTTAATGCGAAACTCATTTTTGGATGATAACATAAAAAATGGGCAATACAACCCAAAGAAACAATGCTACGGCTGCTTTATTCCTAACCTGACCGGCTTCACAAGCTCTCTGCTCATATTACCCTTTATATTATAATTTAACTCAAGGAAATATCAAATAAAAATTTTTGTTTATTTTATAAAAAAATAGAATACTAAAGCATTATTGTTAATACATATTAATTGTTTTTATTTAACTCTTTTAAGTAGAACAACCTTTCCATAGCTGCTTTTAAACATGAAGTTATTGTTTGAGGTAAGTGTGAATTTAGTACCTGTAGTGCAGCCTGTGTTATACCACCACGACTTGTTATAGATGATATAAGATGACTTATGGTATTTTGTCGCGTTTCTAGTAATTTAGCACTTCCTATAAATGTTTGAGATATAAGTTTTATTGCATCTTCTTCATTTATGCCTGTAGCTACAGTATTTTTTACTAATTCTTCTGCAAGAGAGAAAAAATATGCAGGGCCAGAACCAGTAATGGGAGATAATTTATCGAAAATATCTTCTTTTTGTATCCAATATATAAGCCCTGTTTCATTAAAAACAATTGATACTTTTTGTTTTTCAGATAGTAATTCTTCTTCCATGTAAGAAAGGTTTACACTTTCACCTAATGACATAGCAATATTAGGCATTACTCTTATTATTGTTGTAGTAGGACTTAAGCATGTTTTTAGGAAATTAATATCAATTCCAGCACACAAGGATATAAAAGATGCAGATTCACTATAAATTCTATAATTTGGGATAACATCAAGAACTTGTTGTGGTTTTATTGCTATTACTACAGTTTGAGGTGTAAAATCTTTGCTTATTTCTTCGTAGCTTTTTACAAACGTTACTTTAGATATACTACTAAAGATATCTTTTTTCGATAGGCTAGGCTGTACTACAATCACTTTTGATATTTGATTACTATATGACCACTTATGTAGTAATATACTTCCTAAGTTACCACATCCTATTAATAATATATTCATTGTCTGTTATATAAATAATAATAAATATAACATAAGCAGTATAATATACTTAAATAAATTTGTAAATTATAAATTGTTTTTATAAAATTAGCATTTAGTTCAAAAAAGGATATTTTTATGACATTAAATTCTGCTGTTATTTTAGCTGGTTGTGGTCATATGGATGGCTCAGAAATCAGGGAAGCTGTTTTGGTTATGCTTGAACTTGATCGGCATAATGTAAATTTTAAATGTTTTGCACCAAATAAGAACCAGAAACAAGTTATAAATCATAAAAATAGGGAATCTGTAGAAGAAGTGAGAAATATTTTAGTTGAATCTGCAAGAATAGCTAGAGGTTCTGTATATGATATAGAACAAATAAATATTGAAGAATTTGATATGTTAATAATTCCTGGTGGTTATGGAGTAGCAAAAAATTTTTCTAACTTATTTGATGAAAGTAAAGAAAGTAATTATATACTACCCGAATTTAAAAATGCTGTGTATAAATTTTATAATGCTAAAAAACCTATAGGGGCAGTTTGTATATCACCTGCAGTAATAGTTGCATTATTAAAAGATATTGCAAAGGTTAAAGTAACAATAGGAGAAGATGCTAATGATTTAATAAACAAGTTGGGAGGAATTCATGTTGATTGTCCTACTATTAAATCTGTACAGGATGATATAAATAGAATATTTTCTTGTTCTGCATATATGAGAGATGATAGTCTTTACAATGTGTACCTTGGAATACAAGATATGATATCATCTATGGTAAATTATCTGAAATAGTGGTGACTGTAAAAATTAGTTTTCATAATATTAAGTTTATTTGTTTAAAGTATAAAGAATGTGATTACAGGTAAGTTATTATGTAATTTACGTTAAAGATATTTTTTAGTTATAGGGATTAGTGTTATTACTGCATAAGCATTAAGTGTTTATAATGTTCTCTAAGTTTCTTGTCTTTGTGAATAAATACATTTCATTTAGTAACAGCAACTGAAATTCTAACACTTAATTTGTGATAGTAGTATAATCTTTACCTACATTTAGCCTATTTTTAAATATAATTTTCTGATAGCAGTAATACTATATCTAACATTCTCATAGCAAAAGCCCATTCATTATCATACCAGGCTGCTATGCGACACAAATTGCTATCAGTAACGTATGTTTCATTTGCATCTACTATTGAGCTGTATGTACTATGGCAAAAATCTATAGAAACTAATTTCTTGTCTGTTATATTTATTACTTTGGAATTTTGTGATAGATTTTTTATTATGTAATTTATTTCATTAGCAGTAGTTGGTTTAACAGAGTTAAACACTAAGTCTATCATGGACACATTTGGTGTAGGTACACGTACAGCTGTTCCATTAAGTTTTCCTTTTAATTCTGGTATGATTAAATCAATAGTTTTTGTTGCTCCTGTTGTGGTGGGAATTATGGACATCATGCATGCTCTTGCTCTTCTTAAGTCTTTGTGATTGTTATCAACTAAATTTTGGTCATTTGTATATGAATGTATAGTTGTAATAAATCCATTTTTTATTCCTATTGTATCGTTCATTACTTTTAAAATAGGTGCTATACAGTTTGTTGTACATGATCCAGCTGAAATAACATTATGCTCTTTTTTTAGCATTTCATTGTTTACATCGTATACAATTGTTATATCAGAATCTTGCATAGGGGCTGATACCAAAACTTTTTTTACTGTAGAATTTATATGTTGTTCTGCTAAAGATTTTTTATTAAATTTTCCTGTGCATTCCAATACTATGTCTACGTTATGTTTTTCCCAGAAGATGCTTTTAGGTTCTCTTTCCATTGATAATGGAATTTTCTGATCATTTATTATAATGTACCCTTCTTCTGATTCTACATTATATGGAAATATACCATGAACAGAATCATATTGAATGAGGTGTGCAAGTATTTCTGATGATGCAGATCCGTTTAAGGCAGATAATTCTATTTTTTGTTTATATAGTAATTCATTTTCATATATAGCTCTTATTAAGCACCTTCCGATTCGACCTAATCCATTTATTCCTATTTTCATACTTATTCTCTTTAACATAACACAAACGTTTTTTTATCTTTGTGCTTTCTTAGTACAAAAAAGCAACGTTCACACTATCATAAAGTTAAATAACCTTGTATTTCTTGTATAATTATGATATAATATGACATTGAATTTGTTACTTAATTCCAAACGTGGGTATGTATTAATTATAAGAATTGGAGGTAAAATGTTTGGCAAAGAGAATGAACAACTTAAGGAAGATACGCACATTAAACTAAATACCATTCTAAAGCAACAATACTATAGTACTTTGTTAAAATTAAATCGTCAAGATCTTATCAGAAAAAACTTTATTATGGGTGTAAGTGTTTTTTATACTTTAGTTTTTATTTCATTTGCCATTATGCAATCAGGAGTTTTGAAATTAACACGAAATCAATTGACATTTTTTTCTAATTTCATGGATTATCTAGCTCTTTTTTTATGCTTGTCTTTTCTTATATCAGGTTTATTGAATGTTTTATATTTAGAAAAAGAAAGAAAAGAAATAAATAGAAAATTAGAGCTGCTAGATCAAGAGAAAATAGATAAAAAGAAACCTATCAGTATTAAAGTTGCAGATTTTTTAGATGATCATGCAAGTAAGGTTGATCTTGCAGGTGCATTTTTTACTACTGGTATGCAAGCACTTGCTATTTTTAGTTTAACGCTTCCATCAATTTTTGATGTAAGTAAAGTTCCTACTGGCACTGTATTTAATTTACAGGGAATTGTAGATACTGTGGGAAATATTCTTTTTACAATAGCTGCAGCTATGTGCTTACTTTCTTACGTGGTGAGATGTAAGAAGGATAAAAATGGTAAGTCTGCACACAATATGACTCGATTATTAGTTATTTCTGGTATATTTTCTGGTACTTTCCTTGTTTTTGCTGGAAAAGTATTACTTTCTTTTGAAACCAGAGGTGGTGCAATTTATACAGGAAATACTGGTCCTTTTGGTATGGATACACTTCCAGTAGCATTAATAATTCGTACTGTTGGTATGGCAATATTTTGTGTAGCATATGCAATGATGATATATTGTAGTGTAAAAGAAGGTAAAGAACTATCTGATAAAGTACATAGTTATGATTGTTATAATGGTCTTGATAATGATAGTGTTTGTTCTAGTGTGTCTAGTCTGCCTAGTAAGTCTAGTATGCCTAGTATGCTTAGTACGTCTAGTACGTCTAGTATAAGCGGTGTTCTTGAGGTTGTTGATCATTCTCGAAAACAGAGTATTAATTCTTGCTATTTTTAGTTTAACGCTTCCATCAATTTTTGATGTAAGTAAAGTTCCTACTGGCACTGTATTTAATTTACAGGGAATTGTAGATATTGTGGGAAATATTCTTTTTACAATAGCTGCAGCTATGTGCTTACTTTCTTACGTGGTGAGATGTAAGAAGGATAAAAATGGTAGGTCTGCATACAATATGACTCGATTATTAGTTATTTCTGGTATATTTTCTGGTACTTTCTTTGTTTTTGCTGGAAAAGTATTACTTTCTTTTGAAACCAGAAGTGGTGCAATTTATACAGGAAATACTGGTCCTTTTGGTATGGATACACTTCCAGTAGCATTAATAATTCGTACTGTTGGTATGGCAATGTTTTGTGTAGCATATGCAATGATGATATATTGTAGTATAAAAAGAGGTTAAAGAACTATCTGGTAAAATATCTAGTATTAATTGTTATAATGATATTGATAATGATAGTGTTAGTTCTTATGTAAGAGATAGTGTTGATTCTGATATGAGCGGTGTTTTTGATATTGTTGATCATTCTCAAAAACAGCTTATTACAGTAATGTGTGTTATAAATTTTATATTGATTTTTTATATTTTTTTGTTATAATACTATTGGGTTGAATTTCTGTTCTGGAGTGGAGTATTTATGGATAATTACAGTAAAGTACAATTTCAAAGTGCTTACTATAGCGCAGGGCTTAGGAGTTATCTAGTAAAAGTGTATAATTACATGGCTATGGCTTTAGGTTTAACTGGTGTAGTAGCATTTTTTGTATCTTCTTCTCCTGTTATTATCTCTATGATATATAATACTCCTTTGCATTGGTTAGTTGTCTTTGCTCCCGTGGGGTTGGTTTTTTTAATGTCATATAAGCTAAATGTTTTCAGTTTTCAGACTGTATTAACGATATTCTTTAGTTTTTCGGCATTAGTAGGGGTATCTATTTCATATATATTTTTGGTGTACACGGCAGCAAGTATTGCAAAAGTATTCTTTATTTCATCTTCTATGTTTGGTGTGATGGCATGGTATGGTAATGTTACTAAAAAGGATTTATCTCAATTTGGAACATTCTTATTTATGGGTGTTATAGGAATAATCATCGCTTCAGTAGTTAATTTATTTTTAAGTAGTGGACCATTACATTTTGCTTTGTCAGTTGTTGCAGTAATTGTATTTACTGGTATGACTGCATATGATGCTCAAAGGATTAAAGATATGTACTATAAGTTTAACGATGGCGGTGATTCTGTTAATAAAATGGCTATATTAGGTGCAACTACTTTGTATTTTAATTATATTAATATATTTGTAAGCTTATTGAATCTACAAGGGGAACGTAGATAATTTTTTATCAGTGATATATAATTATAGTTTTAAGTATAATTTTGTTGATTTAGCTTTTTTTAAAAAACTGGCGCGTTTTGTTGCTTTAAGTTTGAAGAAAGGTGATAATATATCTTTAGTTGGAGACTTAGGTGTTGGTAAGACTACTTTTGTTAAGTTTTTAGTTCATACATTAGCGCCGGATGAGGATGTAAGTAGTCCTACTTTTAGCATTATTAATGAATATCATTTCAGTAAATTTACAATATATCATATTGATCTTTATAGGGTTAATTCTTTATCTGAGATATATGATTTGGGAATAGATTGTATTTGTGATGATGGGGTGGGAATTGTAGAATGGTCTGGCTTATTAGATGGTATATTAGATTTTAATTTAAAGATAAGTATAAAATATTCTGCGGAAGACAATCTTAGAAATGTTGAAGTTTTTGTTAATGATGGCAAAAAATATGATGTTTTTAAGAATTTATAAATCGATGTATATATTGAAGCACATAAGGAGTACTTTTAAGAATTCTTTCAGAATATCAACGTCGGAAATGTGTTAATGATCTAATCTTTTTTTTGTTTTTGTTATTCAAACGTATTATCATGGGTTCTTATGTGTTGAAATACTTTTTTGATCTCAATAATAGTGTCTTATCAGGGACACTAATGAAATAATTAGTAATAATATCATTTGTTTTCTATTAAATTCTATTTGACATGTTATATAAATTAGAATTTATAATATCATCGAGTAGTTTTTTGTGATGCTTGCCTGCAATACTTAAATTATAACATTTTCATTATGATATGGTAGAGTAATGCAGCTTTTAAAAATACTATAGTATTCTACAGTTGTAAAAAAACTTTATTTTGAAGTTAATACCATATTGATCAAATTGCCTTCCTTTTTTGGTAAGCTTTCAGGCTTTGCAATATCAGCAGTATCTCTTATTAGTCTTTCTATAATATCCATTCCAACTTCTGGATGAAGTATTTCCCTTCCTATAAACCTTAGTGATATTTTTACTTTATCACCTCTTTCTATAAATCCACGTAACATGTTTAATTTTACGTTGTAGTCATTATCTCCAATATTAAGCTTGAACTTAAGTTCTTTTACTATTATGGTTTTCTGTTTCTTTTTTGAATCACCTATTTTTTTCTTATGGCTGTATCTGTATTTACTGTAGTCAAATATTTTACATAGAGGATATTGATCATCATGTACTATTTCAACTAAGTCTAAATTAACAGCTTTAGCTCTAGATAAGGCATCTTCAATGTCTATAACTCCAATCATAACACTATTTTGATCGACAAGCTTTACTTTTTTTGCTGTTATCATTTCATTAATTTTGTTTTTATTAGAGAATTTTTTTGTTTTCAAATCTTATACTCCTCACTATAAATTTACTAGATGCTAGCACAAGTTAATAATGTTTTCAATGCTTTATCAATATGCATAACATGCTGTTTGTTAGACTCTAGATAACGTATAGACACAGAATTTTCCTCAACTTCTTTTTTACCTATTATCCAAAACACAGGTATCTTCTTATGAATATGGTTCCGTATCTTGTAGTTTATTTTTTCGTTTGTAGTATCTAGTTCTACTCTTATGTTATGTTCTTCAGCTTTTATTTTTAAAGAATTAGCATAATCAGTAGAATCTTCACTTATAGTTAATATTGATAGTTGTATAGGAGCTAACCACATTGGAAATTTGCCTGAATAATGTTCAATTAATATTCCTATAAATCTTTCAAAAGTACCTAAAATAGCACGATGTAACATTATTGGGTGGTGTTTTTTTCCATCACTGCCTATGTAGTAAGCACCTAGCCTCTCAGGTAGTACGAAATCCATTTGTAAGGTTCCACACTGCCATTCTCTACCAATAGCATCTGTTAATACAAACTCTAATTTTGGTCCATAGAATGCTCCATCTCCCGGATTTAAAACGTAACTTAAATTAGCAGCTTCAACTGATTTCTTTAATGCTGCTTCAGCTTTATCCCATGTTTCATCACTACCAGCTCTGTTTTCTGGACGATCTGAAAATCTTACTAAAATATCAGTGAAACCAAAGTCTTTATAGACTTCCATAAGTAAATTACAAAATTTTAAAGCTTCAGATGTGACTTGACTTTCTGTGCAGAAAATATGTGCATCATCTTGAGTAAACCCACGAACCCTCATTAATCCGTGTAGTGCTCCTGATGCTTCGTATCTGTGGCATGTTCCAAATTCTGCCATTCGTATTGGTAAGTCTCTATAACTCCTAATTTTTGAATTAAAAATTTGTATATGACATGGACAATTCATCGGTTTTATAGCTAAAGTTTTATCTTCTGCTTCACTTAGAAACATATTTTCACGAAACTTATCCCAATGTCCTGATTTTTCCCAAAGCTCTTTGTTTAGTAGTATGGGAGTTTTTACTTCTATGTAGCCATTTCTTTCTAGTTTCTTTCTTATGTATTCTTCTATAATGCGATAAATAGTCCACCCTTTTGTATGCCAGAATATTTGACCGCATGCTTCATTTTGAATATGAAATAACTCTAATTCTTTTCCAATTTTTCTATGATCTCTTTTCTCTATTTCTATTAAGTTATTTAAGTATGATTTTAATTCTTCTTCATTGCGCCATGCTGTACCATAAACCCTTTGTAACCTTTCATTTTTTGAGTTACCTTGCCAATATGATCCAGATACTTTTGTTAATTTAAAGGCTCTTGATGTTTTTGTTGAAGGTGCGTGTGGTCCACGACATAAGTCAGTAAAGTTTCCTTGTTTATAAACGGTAATGTTTTCATTGTTTGGAATATTAGATATTATTTTGACTTTGTAATCTTCTCCTATGCTGGAAAAAAACTTTATAGCTTCTTCTCTAGACCATACTTCGCGTATAAAACTTTCATTTCTATTTATAATTTCTATCATTTTTTTTTCTATTACTTCTAGATCGTCACTAGAAAAATTATGATTCGTTGCAAAATCATAGTAAAATCCATCTTTAATAGTTGGTCCAATAGTTATTTGAGTATCAGGAAAAATTTCTTTTACAGCTTGTGCCATAATATGTGCAGTGTCATGGCGTATAATTTCAAGTGCCTCTTCGCTGTTGATCGTTATTACTTCAAATGTACAATTTTCTGTAATTTCTCTTGATAAATCGTATGATTCTCCATTTACTTTTACAGCTATTGCTTTCTTTTTTAATTCTGGAAATAAATCGTTTACTACATCATGTCCTTTGACTCCACGATAAAATTGCTTACACGAGTTATCATTAAAATAAATGTTTATCATAAAATATTTCAACTATGAGTTATTATCTAGTTTTTTAAGTCACAATTTTATTTTTTTTATTATATCTTAATTTTAAGTGTGTTACATTGTATTTTTTAATTCAACTACTACACTCAATAAGCTTTTATAGCAAATTTAAAGAAGGTTGCAGTTCTTACAACTACAACATGTATTTTTAGTATAACAGATTCTATGACTAAATGACTGTTATTATAGATTAAAAGATTTTATGAAGTTATATCATGGAAGCTATAGAAAAATATAAATTTCTATTATTAGTTGCAATTATATATCTACATCTCATTGACTTAATATGTCTATGTTTTTTATTATGTTGATTATTGTTTTACTTAACTTGAGTGGTTATATAAAGTTATTTATAGTTTCTATAATATTGTTACGTGATGATAGACCAAGGAATGTTAGAAAAAGCTAGAGCTTGTGTTTCTAAACTGATAGAAAATGATTCTAAATTAGTGATAGCTGAATCATGTACAGCAGGGTTAATGTCTTTTTTATTCTCTTGTATTTCAGGAGCATCAAAAGTGTTGGATTATAGCTTTGTTGTATATTCAAATGTATCTAAGACTAAATTTTTAAATATTGATAAAGATCTTATTGATAAATATGGAGCTGTGAGTTCAGAAGTAGCTATTTTAATGGCAGTTGGTATTTTAGAAAATTCAAAAGCTAATGTATCTATCTCAATTACTGGATTTGCTGGTCCTGCTGTTGATGATGAGCAAGTAGGTTTAGTTTATATAGGTTATGCTTCAAATATAGAAAGTGATTATAAAAAATGTTATTTTAATGATATGAGTAGATATGAAGTGCAAATGTCATCAGCAGGTGCAGCTATGGATTTTCTGTTATATAAAATAAGTAAAACTTTATAAATTGAAGCCCTGGGTATTGGTATGTAATAAATTATATCTTGTGACAAATGCATTGTTACTCTATTACTAATAGAAGAAGATTTATGTAGTTTAAAACCTTTTTCAATAAAAATAGAGGCATTTGAAGGAAATTAACTGCAAATTTTGTATAATGGGTAAAACTTGAAAATTTGTAAAAAACAATACACGATACCACTTATAGTCTTCCATTTACAATGATAACTACAACATTAAGTTCTATATAAGCAAAAAATTAGGATAGCTTTTTTGTTCTATCACTACGTTCTTTTATCCTTGCAGATTTGCCAAATAAGTTAATCATATAGTAAAGTTTTGCTCTACGTACTCTACCAAATTTGACAACCTCTATAGATTCTACTATAGGAGAGTATAAAAACACTTGTAATTGAATACTTTCGTTATAACTAATTTTCCTTAAAGTGAATGAGGAGTGTAGACCGTTATTTTTTCTTTTTATACATACTCCTTCGAATATCTGTAAGCGCTCACTTACTCCATCAAAAATTCTCATTCTTACTCTTAGTGTATCACCTGAACTAAACTTTGGAACTTCTTTGTTGGACAACAACTTCATTTGTTGTTCATTAAACTCCTTAAGCAAATCACTCATATATATCTCCATCTATAGTGCCAGTCAATTCAGGACGCCTTTGCTTGGTTATACAGTAAGATTGATTAGCTTTCCAAAGATTAATCTTTTTATGATTCCCAGAGAGTAAAACACTAGGAACTTCTAACCCCCTCCATTTTGCTGGACGTGTGTACTGAGGATATTCCAACTTATAGCTTGAAGTAAAGCTTTCATCACATATGCTTTGTGTATTATTAACCACCCCAGGTATAAGCCTAACACAAGCCTCTATGAGAACCATACAAGCAACTTCTCCGCCAGATAATATATAATCTCCAATACTTATTTCATGAAAATCATAAAAATCTAAAATTCTCCTATCTATTCCTTCAAAGCGACCACATAGTATAGTTATATTAGAAAAATGTGTTAATTGTCCAGAAATATCTTGATTTAATTTTATACCACTGGGAGACATGTATATTAGTTTTGTATTTTTGTTCTTACTTAATACTTCATCTACTGCTGACCCTATAACATCTGCTTTCATTATCATTCCAGGACCACCACCATAAGGTCTATCATCTACGCTTTTGTGTTTATCTTTTGCAAATGACCTTATATCGATAACGTTAAGATTCCAAATACCTTTATTTAATGCTCTACCTATTACTGAATAACTTAATGTTCCTGGAAACATCTCTGGAAATATGGTTAAAACGTTAACGCTAAATGTCACTGCTATTTCCTATAACTTCTGGTGGTTTTATTATTATATATTTTTCTTTAACACTTATATAAGGGAATATGTCTTTTGTAAAAGGTAGCATAGTACTTTTTTTTGAATCAGAAAGACATATTTCTATAATATCACATGACCCAAAATTATGAACTTTCTTTATATTTCCATAAACATTATTGTTTTCTAAAATAACACTTAACCCTATTAAATCGTTGTGGTAAAACTCGTCATTTGTAAGATTTGGTAATTTATTTTTTTCTATAAAGAGCTTTTTGCTTCTTAATAAATCTGCATCATTTCTTGATATTATGCCTTTGATTTTTGCAATTATTATGTTTTGTGATATGACAGATATTATCCTTATTTTATATGTGTTCGTCCCATCAGTTAACGTTCCATAAGATGTAAAATTTTCAGGCTTTTCTGTGAAAGTTCTTATTTTTACATGTCCGTTAATTCCATGAGATGATGTAATTATACCAAGGCATATGAGGTCATTTCTCATTATAATATGTAAACTGTAATTTTATACTATAATATATGCTATGTGTAATTAGCTCAATTATAATTTTGTAAATACTAACTTTTTAGGGTTATTTTGACTCAATAAATAGTTGATTGTATTTATGAAAATTATGTATCTTTAGTGTTGTCAATAATTTTAATATTGATGATTTATACTTAAATTGTTTTCTTTAGCTTATCTAGTATTGAGTTAAGTTGCTGTGTGTTATTGTATTTTATAGTAATACTGCCTTTGTTTTTTAATCCGTTTATTTTAATTTGTAAATTTAATATTTCAGATAATGATTGTTCTAATTCTGTTAGATTTGTTTGAGTTTTGTTCTTATATGGTTTTTGTAAATTTTTAATTAATAACTCAGTTTGTCTTACATTTAAATTTGAAGAAATAATTTTTTGCGCTATTGCTTCTGGGTTTTCTGTATTTATTAAAGCTCTAGCATGGCCAAATGATATGAGTTTATTGTTTATCATCAATTTTATAGAAGGTGGTAAAGATAATATTCTTATCATGTTTGTAATATGACTACGGCTTTTGCCTATAGTAGAAGCTAAATCTTCATGTGTATAAGAGAAAGTATTTGTTAAGTTGAAGTATGCTTCAGCTTCTTCTATAGGTGTTAAGTCTTGTCTTTGTATATTTTCTATAATTGATAATTCTAAACACTGATTATCACTTATTTCTTTGACAATTACAGGTACTGATTTTAATTTTGCTAATATACTGGCTCTCCATCTCCTTTCTCCTGCTATTATTTCATAGCCTTTTTTGTGTGGATTTTTCCTAATGATGATTGGTTGTATTATACCATGTTTGGAAATAGATTCTGCTAATTCTCTAAGGGATTCTTGATCAAATGTTTTTCTTGGTTGTGATGTGCTGGGATTTAATAGATTTATTGGCATTGTGAGGTGAGTATCAGTACTGATATTAGTAATGTTGTTGTTAATTTCTAACGTGTTATTTCCTATTAACTCAAAAATGCCTTTTCCTAATCTTTTTGTCATTTTGAATACCTATTGTTTTTTTGTTTTCTTAGGATTTCTTTTGCTAAGTATATATATGCTTGAGAACCTGCACATTTAAAATCGTAAATGATAGCAGGTTTTCCATGAGATGGGGCTTCAGATAATCTTACATTTCTAGGAATAACTGTTTTGTATACAGACTCTTTCAAATATTTTCTAATGTCTTCTTCTACTTGTTCACTTAGCTTATTTCTTTTGTCATACATGGTTAAGATAATTCCTTCTATTGATAGAAATGGATTGAGATGTTTTTTTACTATTTCTATGGTTTTTATTAAGTGGCTAAGTCCTTCTAGGGCAAAGAATTCACATTGTAAAGGAATGATAATTGAATTTGCAGCTATTAATGCATTTACTGTTAGTAATCCTAAAGATGGGGGACAATCAATAAAAATATAATCGTATGAACTTTTTGCTTCATATAAAGACTTTTGTAGAATAAATTCTCTTTGCTGTACTTGTGTTAGCTCGATTTCTGCTGCAGATAAATCTACTGTTGATGGTAGCAAATGTAAGTTTGGTATTTCAGTTTTTACAACAGCTGCTGATATAGATAAGTTATTAACTAATACTTCATATACTGTGTTTGTTCTTTGTTCATAGGTTATTCCAAATCCAGTGCTGCTATTGCCTTGAGGATCTAAATCTATTAGTAGAGTTTTTTTATTTACTATAGCAAAAGCTGTTGATAAATTTATACTGGTTGTTGTTTTTCCTACACCACCTTTTTGATTTACTATTGCAAAAATTTTACTCATATGAATAATTTACATGTTTTTCAAATTATATACAAGATCGGACTGGTGTCACTGAGTTTTTTATTCTTAAACATTGTAAATGGGAATATAGTGCGAACTTTAATTATGAATTGATACTAATAGGGTTTTTTGTAGATTTTTTATTTGAGTAGTATGTTTCACGTGGAACATAAGGGTTTTTTATTCCTAGTTTATCTAGTAACTTAATTTCAATAGATTCCATTATGTATTGATCTAGTGGTTCTTCATGATCATAATCTAAGATATGTAATAATCCATGAATAAGCATATGGGATGTATGGTGTTCTAACGGTATATTTAAATCGATGGATTCACTTATAAGAATATCTAATGAAATAAAGATTTCTCCTAAATAACAATTCTTGTTTAATTTGTTATATGGGAATGATAACACATTTGTTGGTTTATCTTTTTTTCTGTATTCATAATTTAATTTTTGTAATAAGCTATTGTTTGCTAATACAACAGAAATTATAGGCTTGTATTCATAAATGTTTAAGTCCATTAGGGAGATATTTATAATATTTTTAACAAAATTTTTTGGCTTATTTATTATGTTATACCATTTTCTGTAGTAAACATTGATTTCAATCACAGGACAGTCTCACTTAATTGTAAGATGCAATTCCACTCTTGTTCTGTTACTGGAGAAACTGATAGACGTGGTTGTTTTAGAATTAACATGTTTTTTAGTGTAGGGTTTAATTGTATATCTTTCAAAAAAACGGTCTTATTTAATTTTGTATGTGTTTTGACTTCAACAACACCAAATTTATTATTTGTATCGGGCAGATAAAATTCTTTGTCTATGGATACAATTCCTATTATTCCTTTTTCTTTTCCAGAATGGTAAAAAAAAGCAAGATCATTATACTTCATTGTTTTTAAATAATTTTGAGCTTGATAATTTAACACATTGTCCCATACAGTAACTTTATCATGTACCATATTATCCCATGAGAAATCATGTGGTTCTGTTTTTAAAAGCCAGTAGAACATTACACCTTATTTTTTTCTTAAAAAAGTTGGGATATTAAATGATTCCTCATCCCAATATTCGTTTTTATTAAACTGTATCTTATAATCTGACTCAGAAACTTTATTACTAGATTTTTGACTTTCTACTTTATGATCTTGTTTTTTGATATGACTTATAGAATTAATTATATCTTCTCCCGGATTACTTGGTTTGTAATAGGCAATTTCATTATCTAATGGGTTAAAAGGTTTATTTGATATTTCAGATATATCACTATGGGTTCCTTTGTCTTTAAATGTAGTTTTGTTTTGTATTACTACTTCTTCATTATCTATTCCTGTTGCTAAAACAGATACTCTAATTTTTCCTTCACTTTCTTTGTTAAATGTTGATCCAAATATTATATTAGCGTGACTGTCTACTTCTTCCCTGATACGATTTGCAGCTGCATCGACTTCAAATAAAGTCATGTCTAACCCACCGGTTATATTGATTAATATACCTTTTGCTCCTTTCATTGAAATGTTATCCAATAAAGGATTGGATATAGCTGCTTCAGCTGCTAATATGGCTCTGTTTTCTCCTTCAGCTTCTCCTGTACCCATCATAGCTTTACCCATTTCGCTCATTATTGCTCTAATATCAGCAAAATCTAAGTTAATGAGTCCTGGCATTACCATTAAATCAGTTATACCGCGGACTCCTGTATGTAATACAGTGTCTGCGAGCTTAAATGCATCTGCAAATGTTGTTTTTTCATTGGCGATTCTGAATAAATTCTGATTAGGAATTACTATCAGGGTATCAACATATTTTTGTAACTCTTCTAATCCAAGTTCTGCTGTTCTCATCCGGTGCGCTCCTTCAAAATGAAAAGGCTTTGTAACAACTCCTATGGTGAGAATTTTATTTTCCTTGGCAACTCTGGCAATTACAGGAGCTGCTCCTGTTCCTGTTCCACCACCCATTCCGGCAGTTATAAACAACATATTACTGTCTGAGATTTCTTCAATAATTTCATTTATTGATTCTTCTGCAGCACCTTTACCCACTTCTGGAAGTGATCCTGCCCCTAATCCTTTTGTTAAGTCAATACCTAGTTGAATTTTCTTTTCTGATAAAGAAAGTTCTAATGCTTGTGCATCTGTATTAGCTACTACGAAATTAACGCCATGCAGATTAGATTGTATCATGTTATTAACAGCATTACCACCAGCGCCTCCTACACCAAAAACTGTAATTCTTGGTTTTAGTAAAGATTGGTCTGGTAAACAAATATTTAAAGACATACTGAGCACATAGTAAAGATAACTTAATATACTACGTCAATAAAATAATGCAAATAATTTGATAAATATAGAATAAATTAAGTATGTATATTAACTAATAATAAATTTATGACATTACATGTTTGTATTGATATTAATCATTTAAAAGTGTTTCTACATAAATTAATTGTGCAATGAAAAACTGAATTTTAGTTGAAAATTGTGATATAGGAAAACTAAGATTGTAAAAAAGTATTCTAAATGTATTACCATGTTAATATTATGTGAATTCAATTAACAAGAAGATATCATCTATGGAATGTATAAAAAATTCGGAATGCATGAATAAATGCATTTTTATGATTAATAAAATAAATATTTATATTAATTTTCTTAATTATAGTGTATTATTTTTTAAGTTATATTAATAAACAGAGGTTTTATTATGGAGACAAGTAATAATTTTTTTGATGTTGACTTTTTTATTCAGCAAAATTGTCATTCTAATGTTGATATTTATCATGGTAGGATATATCTCAATGATCCAGAAGATAGTTATTATGCTAGTGGAGATATTGTTAATGATTTGACAGGAGAGAAAGGTACATTAAATATAATAAATCATATTATGACTGGATATTATGAGAAATGTAGTTTGAACATTACTCTTGAACATTATGATCCTGTTAAAGATGTTAACAATACTACATCATTTGATAAGATTTTCCTGGTGTCTATATTAAATGGAATGGATATGGCTTACTTAATTGAGGAACATAGTCTAATATTAATGGATCCGTCGAGAGTAGAAGTTAGTAATGAACCTGCTATGGCTGCTCTTGTATATAGAAGTGAAGGTGACAATAGAGGTCTTAATTTTGTGAATATGGTTAGAGATATTTTTTATCAAGATGAAGGTGTTGAATTAATGAGAAGAGGTGCCTATCTTGATATGTAAGTTTTTATTTAAAATAAATGCTGAGAATATGAGTTATTAATTGTGTGTATAGCTTGTTATGTTGATAACTTAAGCACAGTTTTTTTGTTGCTTATGTTGATACATTATACTTGTTACAGTAGTTTGTATTCAATGTGGTAGTGTTGTGTACTACATAAGTAAAAGTGATTTTGAAAGGGTTTTGTGTAGGTGCGTATTGTTCATCTACTGAAGTAGCAGTAGTGCGATTTCTGTTTTGATACGAAAGTGCCAGATACGTACCTTAATTGGTATTTTTATAACTTTATAAAATCGAAAAGGTTTTTGAGCTTATATAACCATGGTATAATTTAGCTCTGGTTTTCTTTTAATTAAAAGTTTTGAAATTTGTAATCTTCAAAATAGTCAAGCAATTATTTTTGTCAACAATATATAAGCAGGTTAACATTAAGTACCGTGGCAATGTTTGAATTTTTTTCCTGATCCACAAGGGCATTTTTCATTACGTGAAATTTTAGAATGATTAATGTTATATTCTGTTTTTTGTATATCACTTAACTCTATATCAAATTTTAAGTAAGATAGTCTCTGTATTATTAATTCATAGAACTTGCTCATCATATTCTCAAGCATAGAAAATGCTTCGGCTTTAAACTCGTTTAGTGGATCTTTTTGTGCTATAGATCTTAAATTTATTCCACATTTTAGACTATCCAGCGCAGCAAGGTGATCTCTCCATAGGTAATCCAATGACATTATCATGACTTTTTTTACTATATGATCCCATGCCTTTTGATCTTTAGATGTTAATTCTTCTATTTTTTGAGCGAAATGTTCGTCGACGATTTTGTTTAGATATTCTAAAACTTTGTCTATACTTTCGAAATCACTGATAATTCTATAATCCAGAGTGATATTGTATATTCTTGTAAATTCAGATGATAGCGCTTTATATGTATCGTCATCTAAGTTATAATACTTGTCATGGATTGTATTGTTGATTATATCTCTGTTAAGATCTCTATATATAATTGAAATATCATAAGAATCATTATCTAAAATTTGATTTCTTTGCTCAAAAACAACTTTTCTTTGTTCGTTTATTACGTTATCAAATTTTAATAAAGACTTTCTAATATCATAGTTTCTTGATTCAACTTTATATTGTGCTTTTTCAATAGATCTGCTTATCAGTGTATGTTGAATAGCTTCATCTTTTTTCATGCCTAGCTTTTGGAGCACTCCCTTTATCTTATCTGATCCAAATATTCTTAGTAAATCATCATCTAATGATAAGAAAAATTTAGATAACCCTGGGTCTCCTTGTCTACCAGATCTTCCTCTTAATTGGTTGTCAATTCTTCTGCTCTCATGACGTTCTGTACCAATTACACACAATCCCCCAGCTTGTATTGCTAGTTCTTTATCTTTTTTTACTTTTTCTGCAAGTTGTTTATATTTTATTTCTATTGCTTCTTTATCTGTAGTATTAGCAAGGGCTGTTTTTGCTAACATTTTTAGATTTCCTCCGAGCTGTATATCTGTCCCTCTACCAGCCATGTTTGTAGCAATAGTAATTGTTCCAGGTATTCCAGCCTGTGCTATTATATATGCTTCTTGTTCATGATAACGTGCATTTAATACGGAATGTTTTAATTTATTTTTTGTTAGTAACTTAGATAGCATTTCCGATTTCTCAATGCTTACTGTTCCTACTAGTACAGGTTGCAGTTTATGATGACATTCTGAAATGAATTTTATAACAGCATTGAATTTTTCTTCTTCTGTATAATATATATCGTCGTTTAAATCTATTCTTTGAACAGGTATATTTGTTGGAATTTGTACAACTCGTAAATTATATATTCCCAAGAATTCTTCTGATTCAGTTATTGCTGTGCCAGTCATGCCAGAGAGTTTTGTGTACATTCTGAAGTAATTTTGAAATGTAGTAGAAGCCAATGTTTGATTTTCACTGTTGATATTTAGCTTTTCTTTTGCTTCAAGTGCTTGATGTAATCCATCTGAATATCTTCTTCCATCCATCATGCGACCTGTAAACTCATCTATGATTACTATGTTGCCATTTTTGATTATGTAATCCTTATCTAAGGTGAACATTTTGTGTGCACGTAATGCTTGAGTAATATAGTGCATAATTATAATGTTATCGATGTCATACAAGGATGTATTAGAAGAAATAAGATTATGTTGAGTTAATAAATTTTCAATTTTTATTATTCCAGCTTCAGTTAGGAAAATATTTTTACTTTTTTCTTCTAGCTCATAATCTTCTTCTGTTAATTCATATATCAAATTGTCTATTTTTTTGTACATTTTAATATCTTGGTCGACTTGTCCAGAAATTATTAAAGGAGTTCTTGCTTCATCTATTAATATTGAGTCAACTTCATCGACTATTGCATAATTAAATCCTCTTTGTACCATGTCTTTTTTAGAGAATTTCATGTTATCACGTAGATAATCAAACCCTAAGTTATTGTTTGTTGAATATAATACGTCACAGTTATAGGCGTTTTTTCTTTCTAAGTCGTTCGTATCAGTTAATATACAGCCAACTGTTATTCCTAATGCATTATATAATTCTCCCATCCAGTCAGCGTCACGTTTTGCTAAATAATCGTTTACTGTTACTATATGAACTCCTTTTTCTTCTAATGCATTTAAATATGCAGCTAGTGTTGCTACTAAAGTTTTTCCTTCACCCGTTTTCATTTCGGATATCATTCCTTTATGCAAGACTATTCCACCTATGAGCTGTACATCAAAATGCCTCATATTTAGTACTCTTCTTGATGCTTCTCTTACCACAGCAAAGGCTGGTACTAAGATGTCATCTAAAGTTTTCCCATTTTTAAGTTCTTCCTTGAACTCTATAGTTTTATATTTTAATGCTTCATTAGAGAGAAGTTGAATTTCATGTTCTATTGCATTTATATCCTGAACTATTTTATGAAATGATTTTATTACCCTGCTATTTGTCGAGCCAAATATTTTGTGTGCAATACTAAGCATAATTAAATTAATATTTAATTTATTAGGTTGTGAATTATATGGCTAAATAAGGCAAAAGTACAATAAAATTAGCAACAGGTTGCGTAAATGTTTTTTGTATTTCATGTGCTGTAAAGAATTATGTATAACGTAATAGTTTTCATACGTTTAATTATATATATTTAAATATGTATAAATGAATGACTAGTACTTAATTGCATAATGTATTTATAACCCAGTATTAAAAAGCTTTTTTTAGAAAGGTATCATAGTATATGTAAAAGCTAGTTTTTTGTATAAAATAACCCAACATACTTTAAGACATCACTAACTGTGAAACGGATGCTTACGAAAGGTAAGCATCCGCTTTACTAGCATTCAACACTAATTAACTTACCTTTAATAAAAAAACAAAAGCATTTAGAAAAGATATTACTGTTGATTTTGTGTTACTTCATCATTATCAGCAGGTTTCTCATTTTCTCCCGGCTTCTTTGAACTATGTAATGACACTGTAATGTTTTCATCCCCAAAAGTAATGTTATTTCCTTCAAAATGAAGTACTGCTTCTCCAGTGAATGAATGTAAAACAGGAAGTTCTGGATGAATTACACATTGTTCGAATAAGTAATGAGCAACATAATGATTTTCTAAATCATCATCATTTCTCAATATATCTCCGGAGAAATGACCAAAAGTTCCAACACCAGCTTGTAGCTTAAGCCCAGCGTCGAAGCTCCCTTCATTATCCACGATAACTTGCCCTGCATACTCTGTTCCGTTTGCATTAATGTGAACGTCGAATTCATTACCAAAAATATCCATTATGGCCTACCTAAATTTATTAATAATCATATTATATCTTATGAGGATAATAAAACAATATGTTTTGTTTGATATTAAAAACAAGTTATCAAAGATCCTAATTTTTTTCTTTGACATCAAAAAATAATATGTATTTTAATTTACTTAAGATGTTCTATATTTAAATTTTTAAGTATAAGTGTATTCTATACTACGTAACTAGTGAAAACTAGAATAGAAATAATTATATAATTTTGAAATAACAGAAGCTAGATTTTGTCTGTAAGTGAATTTAATGTCAGTATTGTGGTTCAACTTAATTACCGTACCTGCTTTCAGCCCGCTGTACTGACTATATATACAATATATTTTATATGTTAAGGGTAAAATTTATAGCTATAAAACTCAGCACTTTCACTGTGCTGTATTGAATTGGTAAACTTTTTTACCAACAACAAAAGGCATAGGCCAGTTTTTTATACATAAAAGAATATGTTGGTTATTCTATAGAATGGTTTTTATGTATTACCTTTATAGAATTTAAACATGAACTTATCATATCCTCGTTTAGTACTATAGAAGTATCACCTTTATTAAAAACCAAGGCATGATTTTCTTGATCAAAATTAACTACAAATTGTTCTGTTATTAATTTTAATAAATTTTGCTCAGCATTGTTTTTATGTTGTTCAAATGTGAAGTTAACAATGTATTGATTATTTATGGATGTGGGAGATAGTGTAACTAGAAACTTAGAAATACAATTGTCGTTAAAAATATAACTGTTATTAGGCAAACTGGTTAAACTAGAAGCACTAGAAGCATGAAACGTGCTATTATCTATAGGATCTACTGAGATTTTTGTTTCATGGTAAAGTTCTGAGTCGTTCATTATTATACCTAACATGCAAATGAATTGTGTATATAATCTATAACAATTAGTATATGAAAACAATATATCTTCTGGTTTTTTTTATTGCAGGATTGCACTATTATTCTATAAACATTAAATTATGTAAGTCTTATAATAAGAGTCATATTTAGTTTTGAATTTCTGATAGTTTTTTACAGGGTATTGCCAAACTAAATAGGACAAAATGTTTACAGTAGGGTTGTAATAATTTATGAGTTTCAGTATCAACTGCAATGTAGTTTTATGTGTTTGTAATATGGCTTAAACTGGTCAATTTGATGAATGTTTCGTATATAAATTTTCTATTCTATAATTTTAATCATATGTAATGATTGTTCATGTTATGTACAAATTAAGAAATATATTGGTTAGGTGTATATAAATAAGTTTGTTTTTATTTAAATTGTTAATGTTTGTATTGTACAGTATTAGTTATTATTACTGCTAGATAAGTTAATTTATGAAGTATAGAATTGTAAAAACTTTGATAATAATATTAATACCTTCTTATTATTTCTCATGTTTATTGGATATATTAAGTATTTTTCCAGCAGATCAAGTCCTATCTTTTTGCGTATTTCATGTAGATTAAATGCTTCTTTTTAACATATTAAGGATTTTTTTGTAAGTGAAAACATATATGATAATAAGTATAGAAATTGATAGAGTTGTATGTATGTGGGAAGGAGTAAAGAATAGTATTTTTTAAATATTGGCAAAGATTTTAATGGTTTTTCTCAGATAGGTATGTTTTAAAATATAACGACAATGTTTTTTTAGTTATCTTTTTGTATTAGAATATTTATTTGAAATTTAACAATTAGGACTTGAAGAAGCTTGATATTGTAGATATATAGGGGACATTTGACGAACGATAATAAACATTGCTTAGTAAAAGCTAGATGTGTGAAATAGGATATTATCTTACACTATGATAAATATTTATTACGATTTTTACAATATGTAATGCTAGTATTATTTCCTCGTCTTGTATGGTTATCGGAGAAGATGTTATTAAAATTTTTGACTTAATAAGATGTAGACTTTCTTTTACGGCAAAATGGGAATCAATTACTTAAGTATCTCAGTATATTTATTAATCTATACGTGGAATGGTTTGTAGTGGAATGATATTCTCTGATGTAATATTCCATAAGCTTCTTTTCTATTTTCTCTTAATGTTTGAGTAGTAGCCAAGTTAGATTAAGGTATTTTTTGTAAGATTTATCAAAACAGGTAGGGAATTTACATATAATTGGTTACTAATTAAGAAGTGAAGTCCTACATTGCTATTTATATAATAAGTGTTCTTTTTTATGGTTTATAATATTTGTATAGTGCAAATAGAATTATGTACAATTGCTTGACTTGGCATGGTTTGTCATAGTAAATTACCATAGTTTACCTTGTTATTAATGGATTTAAAATGAATTACAAAAAATTTATTATAGGTGTTGCATTGAGTACATTGCTTTCTTTTTTACCTTATAGTTCTTTTTCTAGTACAAACATTCCTGAGGGAGGGAATGGGCTTTACGTAGGTACTCAGTATAAAGTTGGTGTTCCTAATTTTAGTGATTTTTCAGCACAAGAAACACTTCCTGGACTTACAAAGAGGATTTTTGCTTTAGGTTTTACCGAATCTGATATTACTACTCATTCTGGTTTTAAACAAGTGTATAACCCTACATATGCAAGTAATTTTGCTGGTTTTAGTGGTGTTATCGGGTATTATGTTGACGATTTTAGAATAGAATTTGAAGGTTCGTATGAAAGTTTTGAGCCTGAAAGACAATGGTATCCTGAAGGAAGCGAAAGTTACAAATTTTTTGCTTTATCTCGTGCTGATACTATGGCAGATAATAAATTTATAGTGCTAGAAAACAATGGAGTTATGAATAAGTCTCTTAATGTGAACTTTTGTTATGATGTTGCGCATGGTCAGGTTCCTTTGGCACCGTATGTATGTGCTGGTGTTGGTGCAGATTATATAAAGTTTTTAGGCAGATCCTTACCTAAGTTTTCTTATCAAGTTAAGTTTGGTGTTAACTATCCTGTCAGTGTTAATATTATGTTGTTTGGTGGAGGTTACTACCATAGGGTTGTAGGTAACAAATATGAGAGAGTAGAAATAGCTTATCATCCTTCTGCTTTTACTGATGTTCCTAAAACTACCTCAGCTTCTGCTACTTTAGGTACTGACTATTTTGGTTGGGAAGTTGGTATGAGGTTTGCACTGTAGGATTTTATTATTAAGTATAAATTTCTTGTAATTTCTATTGTGGGGAATTAGGTGATAGTTTTCCTATTTTAGTTTATACCACGCTAATTTCTTACGTAATCATAGTGTATTTAAAGTCCTGATTATTTTTGTTCCGCTACAGTTATGCTTTTGTATGGCTGTAGTTACGGAAAATGCCAAGTGACACACTGTTGTTTTTGAATAAAGGGGCTGTCAGTAAAATAAATTTGAAGATTGATGAAGTATATTAGTGATTTTTTGGCATTAGATCTACAATTACTTTAACTAATAAGCAGCATTATAGAATTCCCACTAGTTTAGGCTAACAATTACAATGTATGTAGTAAAAACTAATTTATAAGGACAGTGTAATTGTTAGCATATTTGTAATAGTGCAAATCTAGCTTTTATCTTATATACAAAACTACTTAAACAACATGTATTACTAAATTAGAAGGCAAACCTTCCTCCAAGTTCTATGCCAAAATGGCATACGTTTAGTGTTACTATTGCAAAGTGGTTTCCTGCAAGAGTTGATCCACTAGGTACTATAGCAGGAATATCTTTAAATTCATTCCCTATTACTTTATGGAAGTGTCCACCGACAAACACAGAAGCTTCTGGACTTATAGAATAACTTAAGCCTAATTTTCCTTGGTAAGAAATCTTAGGATTTGTAGTTTCAAACATAGATACTAAGTCAGTACCAATACCAGCACATATGTAAGGAGAGAAAGGTATTCCCTCTGTTGTTACATCATAACATGCATTTAGCATAAATGATATATCAGCTAAACCTTCATTTTTTAGCACAACAAATTTGTGTTCTGTAATTGTGTCCTGTTGAGACAAAGCGTAATATCTATGAGCTTCATTCTTGTAGTTATTACCCTGATTTTTAACATCAAATGTTTCATAAGACACTTCAAACTCTACTCTTGGACCATCCATTGAATAACCAATAGCTCCTGCAAAGCCTAAAAATGGGTTATTTTCGTACTTGAATGAATAATTTGAAATTGTGAATACATTTGTTGGACTAGAACTAGATATTGCAGACCCATCCCAATCTTGTTTTAAGCCAAATATTTTAGCTGTTGCATTTTTTTCTTCTTTAGCTGAGAGTACTCCAAAATGAGAAGCACTTGGCATATATTTTCCACTAATATAGAAATTACCACTAGCATTACTATCCTGTATTGGATCAGAAAATGATATTCCAGGTAAGAAAGATATTAATGATATTAGTGCACTTTTTATAAAAATTCTTTTGCAATTCATACATAACCTAATAGTGACAAATAAATTAACAATAGTAGAACTATAAAATAAAAGCAAGTCTGAATATAGATTTTGGTGTAAAATATCGGTTACTTTTGTAAGAAAAATTTAATATATTATGCAAAATTGTAATAATGGGGTGTGCTTTGTTCTAAACATCTTATGTGTACATAATTTTGTGTAAAAATAGTAAAAGAATATAATGGATTTTGCTTTAGTAAGTTTTGTCCCCCCCCCCCCTATTATTGCTACATTCTTTTGCCACTATTTTCTTTTTTTGTCTGCAGCAATAATGAAAATAATTTTAGATCATTTTTAACATGTGGCAACAACAAAATTAGAAGCTAAACCTTCCTCCAAGTTCTATTCCAAAATGACATACACTTAGTGTTACTATTGCCATATCTGGAGTTGCCGTTGATGAAGCAAACGCTTTAAGGGTAGGGATGTCTTTGAATTCACTTCCTATAACTTTATGAAAATGCCCACCAACAAATACAGAAGCTTCAGGACTTATAGAATAACTTAAGCCTAATTTTCCTTGATAAGAAATTTTAGGATTTGTAGTCTCAAACATAGATACTAAATCAGTACCGATACCTGCACATATGTAAGGAGAAAAAGGTATTCCATCTGTTATTATATCATAGCACGCATTTAGCATAAATGATATATCAAGTAATCCTTCGCTTTTTAGTAGAACATATTTGTTTGATGCAGGTTTGGTGGTGCCATCTTCTCGACCTAAAGCACAGTATTTATGAGCATCGTTTTTATAATTATTACCCTGATTTTTAACATCAAATGTTTCATAAGACACTTCAAACTCTACTCTTGGACCACCCATTGAATAACCAATAGCTCCTGCAAAGCCTAAAAATGGGTTATTTTCATATTTAAATGAATAACCTTTATTTTTAAAATCATCATCAGTATGTGCTGATGCTCCTACACCTGTCCAATCTTGTTTTAACCCGTATAATACTACAGTAGGATTTTTTTCCTCTTTAGCTGAAAATACTCCAAAGTGAGAAGCACTTGGCATATATTTTCCACTAATATAGAAGTTACCATTAGTGCTACTATCCTGTACTGGATCAGAGAATGACACTCCGGGTAGAAAGGACATTAATGATATTAATGCTGTTGTCATAAAAATTTTTTTGCAATTCATATTACACACCTAAAATAATGAAAATAAGCTAACAATAGTGGAAGTATAAGGTAAATGCAAGCTAGAAGGTAACTTTTTACGAAAAATATCTGTGATTATTGTAAGAAAAATTTAATATATTATGCAAAATTGTAATAATGGGATGTGCTTTGTTCTAAACATCTTATGTGTACATAATTTTATGTAAAAATAGTAAAAGAATATAATGGATTTTGCTTTAGTAAGTTTTGTCCCCCCCCCCCCTATTATTGCTACATTCTTTTGCCACTATTTTCTTTTTTTGTCTGCAGCAATAATGAAAATAATTTTAGATCATTTTTAACATGTGGCAACAATAAAATTAGAAGCTAAACCTTCCTCCAAGTTCTATTCCAAAATGACATACACTTAGTGTTACTATTGCCATATCTGGAGTTGCTGGTGATGTAGTAAAAGCTTTAAGAGTAGGAATGTCTTTAAATTCACTTCCTATAACTTTATGAAAATGCCCACCAACAAATACAGAAGCTTCAGGACTTATAGAATAACTTAAGCCTAATTTTCCTTGATAAGAAATTTTAGGGTTTGTAGTTTCAAACATAGATACTAAATCAGTACCAATACCTGCACATATGTAAGGAGAAAAAGGTATTCCATCTGTTATTATATCATAGCACGCATTTAGCATAAATGATATATCAAGTAATCCTTCGCTTTTCAGTAGAACATATTTGCTTGCTGTAGGTTTGTTGCTGCCATCTTGTTGGGTTAAAGCACAGTATTTATGAGCATCGTTTTTATAATTATTACCCTGATTTTTAACATCAAATGTTTCATAAGACACTTCAAACTCTACTCTTGGACCACCCATTGAATAACCAATAGCGCCTGCAAAACCCAAGAAGGGGTTATTTTCATATTTAAATGAATAACCTTTATTATTAAAATCATCATCACTATGTGTTGATTTTCCTACACCTTCCCAATTTTGTTTTAACCCGTATAATACTACAGTAGGACTTTTTTCCTCTTTAGCTGAAAATACTCCAAAGTGAGAAGCACTTGGCATATATTTTCCACTAATATAGAAGTTACCATTAGTGCTACTATCCTGTACTGGATCAGAGAATGACACTCCGGGTAGAAAGGACATTAATGATATTAATGCTGTTGTTATAAAAATTTTTTTGCAATTCATATTACACACCTAAAATAGTGAAAATAAGCTAACAATAGTGGAAGTATAAGGTAAATGCAAGCTAGAAGGTAACTTTTTACGAAAAATATCTGTGATTATTGTAAGAAAAATTTAATATATTATGCAAAATTGTAATAATGGAGTGTACTTTATTCTAAACATCTTATGTGTGCATAATTTTGTGTAAAAATAGTAAAAGAATATAATGGATTTTGCTTTAGTAAGTTTTGTCCCCCCCCCCCCTATTATTGCTACATTCTTTTGCCACTATTTTCTTTTTTGTCTGCAGCAATAATGAAAATAATTTTAGATCATTTTTAACATGTGGCAACAACAAAATTAGAAGCTAAACCTTCCTCCAAGTTCTATTCCAAAATGACATACACTTAGTGTTACTATTGCCATATCTGGAGTTGCCGTTGATGAAGCAAACGCTTTAAGGGTAGGGATGTCTTTAAATTCACTTCCTATAACTTTATGAAAATGCCCACCAACAAATACAGAAGCTTCAGGACTTATAGAATAACTTAAGCCTAATTTTCCTTGATAGGAGATTTTAGGATTTGTAGTTTCAAACATAGATACTAAGTCAGTACCAATACCTGCACATATGTAAGGAGAAAAAGGTATCCCATCTGTTATTATATCATAACATGCATTTAGCATAAATGATATATCAAGTAGTCCTTCGTTCTTTAGTAGAACATATTTGTCTTTTGTAGCGCTGCTGCTGCTGGTAGCTTGTTGATCTAAAGCACAGTATTTATGAGCATCGTTTTTATAATTATTACCCTGATTTTTAACATCAAATGTTTCATAAGACACTTCAAACTCTACTCTTGGACCACCCATTGAATAACCAATAGCTCCTGCAAAGCCCAGAAAGGGGTTATTTTCATATTTAAATGAATAACCTTTATTATTAAAATCATTATCATTATGTGCTGATGCTCCTACACCTGTCCAATCTTGTTTTAACCCGTATAATGCTGCAGTAGGACTTTTTTCCTCTTTAGCTGAAAATACTCCAAAGTGAGAAGCACTTGGCATATATTTTCCACTAATATAGAAGTTACCATTAGTGCTACTATCCTGTACTGGATCAGAGAATGACACTCCAGGTAGAAGGGACATTAATGATATTAATGCTGTTGTTATAAAAATTTTTTTGCAATTCATATTACACACCTAAAAATAGTGAAAATAAGCTAACAATAGTAGAAGTGTAAGGTAAATGCAAGCTAGAAGGTAGCTTTTTACGAAAAATATCTGTGATTATTGTAAGAAAAATTTAATATATTATGTAAAATTGTAATAATGGGGTGTACCTTGTTCTAAACACCTTGTGTGTAAAAATAGTAAAAGAATATAATGGATTTTGCTTTAGTAAGTTTTGTCCCCCCCCCCCCTATTATTGCTACATTCTTTTGCCACTATTTTCTTTTTTTGTCTGCAGCAATAATGAAAATAATTTTAGATCATTTTTAACATGTGGCAACAACAAAATTAGAAGCTAAACCTTCCTCCAAGTTCTATTCCAAAATGACATACACTTAGTGTTACTATTGCCATATCTGGAGTTGCCGTTGATGAAGCAAACGCTTTAAGGGTAGGGATGTCTTTAAATTCACTTCCTATAACTTTATGAAAATGCCCACCAACAAATACAGAAGCTTCAGGACTTATAGAATAACTTAAGCCTAATTTTCCTTGATAAGAAATTTTAGGATTTGTAGTTTCAAACATAGATACTAAATCAGTACCAATACCTGCACATATGTAAGGAGAAAAAGGTATTCCATCTGTTATTATATCATAGCACGCATTTAGCATAAATGATATATCAAGTAATCCTTCGCTTTTTAGTAGAACGTAGGTATTTGCTTTCGCTTTACCAGAATTATCTTGTTGACCTAAAGCACAGTATTTATGAGCATCGTTTTTATAATTATTACCCTGATTTTTAACATCAAATGTTTCATAAGACACTTCAAACTCTACTCTTGGACCACCCATTGAGTAACCAATAGCTCCTGCAAAACCCAAGAAGGGGTTATTTTCATATTTAAATGAATAACCTTTATTATTAAAATCATTATCATTATGTGCTGATGCTCTTACACCTTCCCAATTTTGTTTTAACCCGTATAATGCTACAGTAGGATTTTTTTCCTCTTTAGCTGAAAATACTCCAAAGTGAGAAGCACTTGGCATATATTTTCCACTAATATAGAAGTTACCATTAGTGCTACTATCCTGTACTGGATCAGAGAATGACACTCCGGGTAGAAAGGACATTAATGATATTAATGCTGTTGTTATAAAAATTTTTTTGCAATTCATATTACACACCTAAAATAGTGAAAATAAGCTAACAATAGTGGAAGTATAAGGTAAATGCAAGCTAGAAGGTAACTTTTTACGAAAAATATCTGTGATTATTGTAAGAAAAATTTAATATATTATGTAAAATTGTAATAATGGGGTGTACCTTGTTCTAAACACCTTGTGTGTAAAAATAGTAAAAGAATATAATGGATTTTGCTTTAGTAAGTTTTGTCCCCCCCCCCCCTATTATTGCTACATTCTTTTGCCACTATTTTCTTTTTTGTCTGCAGCAATAATGAAAATAATTTTAGATCATTTTTAACATGTGGCAACAACAAAATTAGAAGCTAAACCTTCCTCCAAGTTCTATTCCAAAATGACATACACTTAGTGTTACTATTGCCATATCTGGAGTTGCTGTTGATGAAGCAAAAGCCTTAAGAGTAGGGATGTCTTTAAATTCACTTCCTATAACTTTATGAAAATGCCCACCAACAAATACAGAAGCTTCTGGACTTATAGAATAACTTAAGCCTAATTTTCCTTGATAGGAGATTTTAGGATTTGTAGTTTCAAACATAGATACTAAGTCAGTACCAATACCTGCACATATGTAAGGAGAAAAAGGTATCCCATCTGTTATTATATCATAGCACGCATTTAGCATAAATGATATATCAAGTAATCCTTCGCTTTTTAGTAGAACATATTTGTTTGCTGTAGCGCTGCTGCTGGTAGCTTGTTGATCTAAAGCACAGTATTTATGGGCATCGTTTTTATAGTTATTACCCTGATTTTTAACATCAAATGTTTCATAAGATACTTCAAACTCTACTCTTGGACCACCCATTGAATAACCAATAGCTCCTGCAAAGCCCAGAAAGGGGTTATTTTCATATTTAAATGAATAACCTTTATTATTAAAATCATTATCATTATGTGCTGATGCTCCTACACCTGTCCAATCTTGTTTTAACCCGTATAATGCTGCAGTAGGACTTTTTTCCTCTTTAGCTGAAAATACTCCAAAGTGAGAAGCACTTGGCATATATTTTCCACTAATATAGAAGTTACCATTAGTGCTACTATCCTGTACTGGATCAGAGAATGACACTCCAGGTAGAAGGGACATTAATGATATTAATGCTGTTGTTATAAAAATTTTTTTGCAATTCATATTACACACCTAAAAATAGTGAAAATAAGCTAACAATAGTAGAAGTGTAAGGTAAATGCAAGCTAGAAGGTAGCTTTTTACGAAAAATATCTGTGATTATTGTAAGAAAAATTTAATATATTATGTAAAATTGTAATAATGGGGTGTACCTTGTTCTAAACACCTTGTGTGTAAAAATAGTAAAAGAATATAATGGATTTTGCTTTAGTAAGTTTTGTCCCCCCCCCCCCTATTATTGCTACATTCTTTTGCCACTATTTTCTTTTTTTGTCTGCAGCAATAATGAAAATAATTTTAGATCATTTTTAACATGTGGCAACAATAAAATTAGAAGCTAAACCTTCCTCCAAGTTCTATTCCAAAATGACATACACTTAGTGTTACTATTGCCATATCTGGAGTTGCCGTTGATGAAGCAAACGCTTTAAGGGTAGGGATGTCTTTAAATTCACTTCCTATAACTTTATGAAAATGCCCACCAACAAATACAGAAGCTTCAGGACTTATAGAATAACTTAAGCCTAATTTTCCTTGATAAGAAATTTTAGGATTTGTAGTTTCAAACATAGATACTAAATCAGTACCAATACCTGCACATATGTAAGGAGAAAAAGGTATTCCATCTGTTATTATATCATAGCACGCATTTAGCATAAATGATATGTCAAGTAGTCCTTCACTTTTTAGTAGAACGTATTTATTTTGTGTAGGTTTGGTGGTGCCATCTTGTTGGGTTAAAGCGCAGTACTTATGGGCATCATTTTTATAATTATTACCCTGATTTTTAACATCAAATGTTTCGTAAGACACTTCAAACTCTACTCTTGGACCACCCATTGAATAACCAATAGCTCCTGCGAAGCCTAAAAATGGGTTATTTTCATATTTAAATGAATAACCTTTATTACTAAAATCATCATCACTATGTGTTGATGCTCCTACACCTGTCCAATTTTGTTTTAACCCATATAATACCACAGTAGGATTTTTTTCCTCTTTAGCTGAAAATACTCCAAAATGAGAAGCGCTTGGCATATATTTCCCGCTGATATAGAAGTTACCATTAGTGCTACTATCCTGTACTGGATCAGAGAATGACACTCCGGGTAGAAAGGACATTAATGATATTAATGCTGTTGTCATAAAAATTTTTTTGCAATTCATATTACACACCTAAAATAGTGAAAATAAGCTAACAATAGTGGAAGTATAAGGTAAATGCAAGCTAGAAGGTAACTTTTTACGAAAAATATCTGTGATTATTGTAAGAAAAATTTAATATGTTGTATTATTTGCATAGAAAGGAAAAGTGTACTTTCTTACTAAAGCAACATACTAAGGTATTCATGGTAAGAATGAAACACCTTCCATAACAAAAAACAGAAACACACAAGGGAAAACTTGAAATAACTTCATATTTTCCCTATGATATGAATTGCTAAGTTTTTTACTGTTTATTATGTGTAACAGTAAATAAATAAAACTAGAAGGTGAATCTCACTCCAACTTCTCCGCCAAAGTATCCAGTGTCAAGAGTTACTGAAGCGGATGTAACTTGAGGAGCTTCACTTAATACTACAGGTGTTATTACAGGTATCTTGTTAAACTGATTTCCTATAACTCCATGATAATATCCTCCGATAAATGCAGAAACTTCCGGTGTAATCGGATAACTAACACCTATTTTTCCTTGATAAGCAAATTTTAGGTTAAAATCTTTAAATATACTTATAAGGTCTGCTCCTATACCTGCACATGCATATGGTATAAAAGGTACTCCTTCAGCTGTAATATCATAACAAGTATTAATCATTAACGACATGAAAGTTATACTCTCGTTTTTAAGTACCACGTATTTCAGATCTGCTATTGCATCTTCACGAGATAACCCAAAATACTTGTAGTAATCACTACTATCACTGTCATTACTGTCAGGATTTTTTGCATTAAATTGTTGGTATGCAGTTTCAAGTTCTATTCTTGGTCCATCCATAGCATAACCAATACTTCCTGAGAACCCTGATATTAAGTTATTGTGAAACTCAAAAGCTGGATCTGTTGTGGTGAAATCACTATGAGTAATTATAATTCCATTTTTCTTTAGTCCAATAACTTTTTTAGTAAGAGAAGTTGTTCCATTAATAGGAGTTTCTTGAGCTGAAAATTTTCTAAAATGTGATATGCTTGGATTATACTTTACGCTAATATAGAAGCCTTCTTTGCTATCATTGATTCCTGTATCATTGGAAGTTACAGGATCTGCAAAAGACTGGTACGGTAAGATTGACATTAATGAGATTAATGCGCTCCCTACAAAAATTTTCTTATAATTCATGTTAATAAACCTTTTATAAAAGATAATCAAAATTTAAGAATAATAAAAGAAGTAAAGAAAAGCAAGTCTAGAATGTAAAATTTCTTTTAAATTTACAATAAAAGTAATTGATATTTAAAGTAATTAGAGAAAATTTTTTAATAAAATTTGTAATAGATTGATTAATTAATAAAGATATTATTAAATTATACTTTTATTACATCATATATTTATTGTTGTAGGAAACAAATTTAATACTTTATGCGTAATCTATTAATAGCGGTTATACCCTATAAGTAAATCTATTATCCTGATTCTTTACATTAGAATATATATTAATAAAGATGGAATAGTAAATTAATCAAAATTTATTCTAGCAAGGCAAAGTATGACTTAATTAGTAGGTGCTATTTGGAATTTTAGGAAAGATCTTTAAAAATATGTACTTTATAACTTAAAGCTTTTTATTAATGGGATATAATTTTATTATTAATTTAAAACTAGAAAGCCTATTTATACTTTATTTTTTATTGTTAGAGTTAACCATTGAATAATGGAAAACACTATTTAGCGTGTTTTCTCATTATTTCAATAGTTAAATTAGAATGTAAATCTTATGCCAGCTTCACTGCCAAAATATGCAACATCAAGTGTAGCAACTGCAGATGTAACTTTAGGAGCTTTTTCTAAATCGTAAACGTATTGAACATTCAAATTTTTAAACTGATTGCCTATTACTTGGTGATAATATCCGTTGACAAATAGATTAATTTTAGGGAATAACTGATAGCTAATACCTAACTTACTCTGATAAGCAAATTTCACATGTAAAACATCAAAAAATTCTATGGCATTTATACCCATTCCTACACATATGTAAGGTGAAACCGATAACTCATCTAGAGAAAAGTCATAGCAAACGTTGACTATTGTGGCTAAAATAGATAGACCATCATTTTTCATTACAGTATGGAAAACACCTGGTGTGGGAGGGGGGGAAGAGGAAGATGAACTTTTATTTTTTGGCTGAAATTTAGTAGCTTCTAAGTCACGTGCTAAAGCAAAGTAACGGTAAGCATCCTTTACTTTTGTATAGCCTCCAGGGTTTTTTACATCAAATTTTTCATAAAACCCTTCTACTTCAATTCTTGGGCCTTCAGAAAAGGAATAACCAATAGCTCCATTGAAATTAACAGCATTGTCTTGGAATTCTACAGTATAAGGAATGTTGAAATGCTCTGGTTTACTAATACCTTTGTCAGCATTACTAGCATCAATTTCAACAGAATCAATGTCTTTTTTAAGAGCTATAAGCTGCTTCGTAGCAACATTTGTTTCTTTTACTGAGAAATTGCTAAAAACAGAGACACTAGGTTTGTATTGTCCACTAATATATAGTCCAAAATGTTTTTCAATTTTACTATTTACAGTTTCTGAAAACGATATGTTAGGTGATGATAATAAACATACCAATGCTGTACTTATCGCAATAAATTTGTTCTTCATGAAATTTCCTGTATTTAATTAAATTAGAATATAAACCTTGCTCCAACTTCGCCACCAAAGTATGCAACATCAAGTGTAGCAACTGCAGATGTAGTCTTAGGAGGATTTTGCAATACATAAACGTGTTGAACATTCAAATTTTTGAATTTATTGCCTAGTACTTTATGATAATAACCATCAGCAAATAGGCTCACATTAGAAGATAATGAATAGGTAATGCCTACCTTACCTTGGTGCGCAAACTTAATATGCAATGCATCAAAGAACTGTATAGCATCTACACCCATACCTATACACATATAAGGTGATATTGGCAAACTACCTAAAGTAAAATCATAACAACCATTGATCATTCCAGATGAAATGGATAGCCCATCATTTTTCATTACAGTGTAATAAACCCCATTTGGATCAGTAGAAGTTTCTTTGTTTTTTGGTTGAGTTTTACCATCTTCTGTATTACGTGCTAAAGCAAAGTAGCGGTAAGCATCTTTTATTGCTGTATAACCTCCAGGGTCTTTGGCATCAAATTCTTCATAAGAACCTTCTAATTCAATTCTTAAGCCTTTATAGAAGAATCCAACTGTTCCGCTAAAATTAGCAACATTATCCTGAAATTTTGGCATGTAAGGAAGGGTAAAATTGTCTGTCTTACTAAGCCCTTTGTTAGCATCTTTATTAATCTCAACAGAATCAATATCTTTTTTCAAAGCTATCAACTGTTTTGTAGGGACATTTGTTTCTTTTACTGAGAAATTACTAAAAACAGAAACACTGGGCTTATATTGTCCACTGATGTATAACCCAGATCTGTTGACATTACTATTTATATTTTCTGAAAACGATATATTAGGTGATAGCAATAAGTACATTAATGCTGTACCTGCTGTAATGAATTTATTTTTCTTACTCATGGAATTCCCGTATTTAATTACAATTTAAAGTATAAACCTTACTCCAACCTCACCACCAAAGTATCCGATATTGAGTGTAGCAACTGCTGATGTAACTTTAGGTGCATCATTAAGATCAGCTACGTGCTGAACATTTAGATTTCTAAATTGGTTACCTATTATTTGATGATAATAGCCACCGGCGAATAAGCTAATGTTAGAAGATAATGAATAAGTGATGCCTAATTTGCTTTGGCAAGTAAGTTTAATGTGCAATGCATCAAAAAATTCTATAGCGTCTACGCCTATACCGCCACATATATAAGGTGATACTGAGAAATCATCTAGAGAAAAATCATAGCAACCATTAATTATAACAGACGTTATGGATAGGCCATTATTCTTCATTACAGTGTGATAAATACCAGTAGATTTCTCTTTGGGTTGGTTTGTTGCATCACTTTTCAGTTCACGTGCTAAGGCAAAATACCGAAAGGCATCATTTAATGTATAACCTCCAGGGTTTTTAACATCAAATTCTTCATAAGATCCTTCTATTTCAATTCTTGGGCCTCCAGAAAAGGAATAACCAATAGTTCCATTAAAATTAACAGCATTGTCTTGAAATTCTACAGTATAAGGAGTGTTGAAATGATCTGGTTTACTAATACCTTTACTAGCATTGCTGTCAAGCTCAACAGAATCTATATCTTTTTTAAGAGCTATAAGTTGCTTTGTAGGAACAGTTGTTTCTTTGACTGAGAAATTACTAAAAACGGAAACACTAGGTTTATATTGTCCACTAATATATAATCCAGAATATTGTTCAATACTATTGTTTATAGTTTCTGAAAAAGATATATTAGGTAGTGATAACAAATACACTAGTGCTGTGCCTATCACAATAAATTTGTTTTTCTTGCTCATAAAATTTCCTGTATTTAATTAAATTAGAATATAAACCTTGCTCCAACTTCACCGCCAAAGTATCCGACATCTAGTGTAGCAACTGCAGATGTAGCCCTAGGAGGATTTTGCAATGCATAGACGTGTTGAACATTCAAATTTTTGAATTTATTGCCTAGTACTTTATGATAATAACTATCAGCAAACAAATTCACATTAGACGATAATGAATAGGTAATGCCCACTTTACCTTGATGTGCAAACTTAATATGTAATGCATCAAAGAACTGTATAGCATCTACACCCATACCTATACATATATAAGGTGATATTGGCAAACTACCTAAAGTAAAATCATAACAACCATTGATCATTCCAGATGAAATGGATAGCCCATCATTCTTCATTACAGTGTGATAAATCCCCTGTGGCGTAGTAGAGGATTCTTTGTTTTTTGGTTGAATTTTATTAGTTTCTGTATCACGTGCTAAAGCAAAGTAGCGGTAAGCATCTTTTATTGCTGTATAACCTCCAGGGTCTTTGACATCAAATTCTTCATGAGAACCTTCTAATTCAATTCTTAAGCCTTTATAGAAGAATCCAACTGCTCCGCTAAAATTAGCAACATTATCTTGGAATTTTGGCATGTAAGGAAGGGTAAAATTATCTGGCTTATTAAGCCCTTTGGTAGCATCTGTACTAACCTCAACAGAGTCAACATCTTTTTTCAAAGCTACCAACTGTTTTGTAGGGACATGTGTTTCTTTTACTGAGAAATTACTAAAAACAGAGACACTGGGCTTATATTGTCCACTGATGTATAACCCAGATTTGTTGACGTTACTATTTATATTTTCTGAAAACGATATATTAGGTGATAGCAATAAGTACATCAATGCTGTACCTGCTGCAATGAATTTATTTTTCTTACTCATGAAATTCCCGTATTTAATTATAATTAAAATGTAAACCTTACTCCAACCTCACCACCAAAGTATCCGATATTGAGTGTAGCAACTGCAGATGTAAAATTAGGAGCACTATCTAAATCAGCTACATGTTGAACATGTAAATTCTTGAATTTGCTATCGATTACTTTATGATAATATCCATCAAGAAATAAACTAACTTCAGGGGATATTGAATAACTGAGACCCATTTTACCTTGGTAAGCAAGCTTAACGTGTAAGTCATTGAAAAATTCTATAAAGTCTCCTCCTATTCCTGCGCATATATAAGGCGTTACTAGTATACCATCTGGCTCAAAATCATAACAGACATTTAGCATAACAGATGAAATTGACAGCCCATCGTTTTTCATTACAGTAAACTTTCCATTCTGAGGATTAGTGTTGTCCACAGCACGTGCTAGAGCAAAATACCTGTATGTATCTACAACAGATCCTTCAGGATTTTTAACGTCAAATTCTTCATGAGAAGCTTCTACTTCAATTCTTAATACTTTAGAATATGAATATCCTATAGTTCCACTAAAACTAATAGCATTATCTTGAAATTCTGCAATGTAAGGAAAATTAAAATTTGTATTACTAGCAATATTAGTGCTATTGATAGCACTGAGGTCTTTTTTTAATCCCACTAATCGAACAGTATTGAAATTTGTTTCCTTAACTGAGAATTCGCTAAAATGAGAAACTGCTGGTCTGTATTGTCCTCCAATATACAACCTAGGTTTGAAATAAGTGTAATTGCTTGTATTTTCTGTAGAAAATGCATTAGATAGCAATAATAAATTTGCTATGAATGATACACCTATTGTAAAAAAGCTTTTTTTATTACTCATAATATTCCTTTAAAATGTGAGTCTAACTCCAATTTCGCCACCAAAATAACCAATGTTAAGTGTAGCTACTGCATATACAGGTTTAGGATCTGTAGATAGATCAACTACATGTCGGACATTTAGGTTATGAAATTGATTGCCTATAACCTTGTGATAATATCCGTCAATAAATAAACTTGCTTTAGTAGATAAATAATAATTAAGACCTAACTTACCTTGGTATGCTAATTTGATATGCAATGCATCAAAAAACTCTATAAAATCTCCACCGATGCCAGCGCATACATAAGGTGATATTTCTAAATCTTTTAAAGAAATATCATAGCAGCCATTAAACATAACGGAAGCAATAGATACACCGTCATTCTTCATAACAGTGAATTTTCCACTAGTAGGAGTATTAGGAGTATCAGCTGAAACTTCTCTGGCTAATGCAAAATATCTATAAGTGTCTTTTACTGTACAATCTCCAGGATCTGTAACATCAAATCTCTCGTAAGAACCTTCAAGCTCAAATCTCGGACCTGTAGAATCAGAATAACCAATTGCTCCACTAAAGCTAGTTATGTTATTTTGAAATGTCACTTTATAAGGAACATTAAAATCTGTATTAGTGTTCAACCTATCAGTAGAGATAGCAGAATGTTTTAACCCTATTAATCGAACCGTATCATGATAAGTTTCTTTAACTGAGAATTTGTTGAAATGAGAAATTCCTGGTTTATACTGCCCGCTTATATATAATCCGGAAGATTGACTGGTAACATTATTGTTAACTTCTGAAAAAGATATACTAGGCAACAGCAATAGGTAAGCTAAAGTTGTCCCTAGTGTAATAAATTGTTTTTTATTCATAAAACTCCTTAAAATATAAACTTTAACCCAAATTCACTGCCAAAATACTCAATATTAAGAGTAGCGACTGCAGAAGTAGCCTTAGGTTCTTTAGTAAGATTTACAACATGCTGAACATTTAAATTTTTGAATTGATTGCCTATTACCTTATGATAATATCCATCAGCGAATAAAATAATATTAGAAGATAACGGATAACTAATGCCTAATTTCCCTTGATAAGCAAATTTAAAACGTACAGCATTAAAAAATTCTATCATATCCCCACCAAACCCTGCACATATGTAAGGTGATATCTTTAAATTATTTAAAGAGAAGTCATAACAACCATTAATTATAATAGATGCAACAGATAAACCGTCATTTCTTATAACAACGTATGTGCCTGTGTCAGGATAACTTTGGTTGCTGCTTGTTGCAGCTACCCTTGCTAAAGCAATGTACTTGGCTGCTTCATTTATTGTATAATTGCCAGAATCTTTAATGTCAAATTTCTCATAAGATCCTTCTATTTCAATTCTTGGTCCTTTTTGAGCAACATACCCAACAGCCCCATTAAAGCTAAGAGCATTACCTTTGAATTTGGCATTATAAGGAATATCAAATTTTGTATGTGTTTTTATGTCACTTGTGATGGAATTAGCATTTTTTTGTAATCCAAATAACCTTTGAGTACCGATATAAGTTTCTTTGACTGAAAAATTACTAAAATGAGAAACAGTAGGTTTATATTGTCCACTAATATATAATCCAGTATGTTTAATATTCTCAGGAATATTATTTGATTCTGAAAAAGATTGGATAGGTAAGTATGACACTAGACATACTAGTGCTAACCTTACTATAGAAAACATTGTTTTACTACTCATAAGAACTTTCCTTATTATTTAATATATTTCTTACTCGAGCTCTATCACCAAAACCTCTAATACTAGGTATGGATGTTACTACTAGAGTATTTTTATTATGTTGATTTATAAGGTGGCTACCATCAATTCCTAACTTATATTGATAAATAAGAATCATATATAAAGCATCAAGGAAGTGAGAATTTTTGATAGTAGCAATGCGTGTGTAGTATGATGTTTCAATGTTTCTCAGAGTGCCATGCAAAATCTTGAGTATGATACCATAAGGACTTTTAATACAGAAAAATACCCTATAAAAAGTTTGTAATTTTTGATGAAATTTTAGAGATTCGCTACCTAGGGACAACTTAGTATTATTAAAGCTAGTAATAACATCTTCAACATTTGTTAACTTTTTTGTGTTAGCATTAAAAATATTAACCTTATAAAACCCGATAGCGTGTATAATAAAATTTTTAATGCTACTGCTCATACCCACAAGCATTAGAAAAATGTAAATATAAGAAACAAATAACAAAAGTATTAAAACATACCTTACTGTAATAAATTTTTCTTTATGTATCATAAGAAGATTACCCTGTTATATTATTAAAATATAAACCTTACTCCGGCTTCACCACCTAAATAAGCAACATTGAGTGTAGCTACTGCAGAAGTCACTTTGGGGAATTGAGTGAGTGCAACAACATGATTAACATTTAAATTTTTAAATTTATTTCCTATAACTTTATGATAATACCCATTGGCAAATATGTTAATTTTAGAAGATAAGTGATAGTCGATACCTAGCTTACCTTGATAAGCAAATTTAATGTGCAAAGTATCAAAAAATTCAATAAAGTCCTCACCGATACCTGCACATATATAAGGTGATACAACTAAATTATTGAAAGATAGATTATAACAGCCATTAATCATAATTGATGTAATATACATACCATTGTTTTTCATAACTGTGTATTTACCAGTCTCAGGGTTATTACTGTTCATATTACGTGCTACAGCGAAAAACCTAAAAGCATCCTTTAACGAAGAATCTTTAGGATCTTTAACATCAAATTTTTCATAAGAACCTTCGATTTCAAATCTTAGTCCATCTGGATAAGAATATCCAATAGCTCCACTGAAGCCTGTAACATTATCTTGAAATTTTACAGTATATGAATCTTGAAAATTTGTATTAGTTGCAAGAGCAATAGAAGTTGCATCTTTTTTATATCTTACTAATTGTTTGGTAGTATTATTGGTTTCTTTAACTGCAAAATTAGTAAAATGAGAAACTCCTGGTCTATATTGTCCTGCGACATATATACCACTAGTATTGCCCTCTATATTATGATTTACATCTGATAAAGATTCAATAGATAAAAATGACAGTAGAGATGCAAATACTGTTCCTATTATAATAAAGTTCTTGTTATTCATAAAAAATTCCTTTGCTTAATTACTTTAAAATATAAACCTCATTCCAACTTCACCACCAAAATACCCAAGATTGAGTTTAACTGTTGCAGAAGTAATTGTAGGTGAATTTTTAAGTGTATATGGATACTTAACATGTAAATTTTTAAACTGATTATTTATAACTTTATGATAATAACCATCAGTAAAAATACTGATAGAAGGAGATATTATATAATTAATGCCAATTTTACTTTGACAAGCAAACTTAATATATGTTGCTTCAAAAAATTCAATAAAATCTCCACCAATACCCACACATACATAAGGTGATATCTTTAGATTATTAAAAGAAAAATCATAACAACTATTCATCATAACCGATGCAATAGATATTCCATTATTTTTCATAAAAGTATAATAAGATGTCTTGTTACCATTAGTACCATCATGTGCTTTCGGAGAAAATGCATCAGTTTTTTTTTCACGTACTAAAGCAAAATATCTATTAGCATCTTTTACTACACAATTTTTACAATTTACAACATCAAAATTCCCATAAGAACCTTCTATTTCTAATCTTAGTCCTTGCCCTGAATAATAACCAATTGCACTACTGAAATTTGTAAAATTGTTTTTAAATTTTGCAATGTAAGGGATATTAAATTTTGTATCATCCTGTAATGTAGTTTCTGTAATATATGTAACACCAGTGTCAAGACCTATTAAGTCCACAATTTTATTATTTTCTGCTACTGAAAAATTTTTAAAGTAAGAGATACTTGGTTTGTACTGTCCACTTATATACAACCCAACCTGCTGGGTAAGTGTATTGTTGCCTATAGATATTGTAAATGACTGAAACGGAAAAAGAAATAACAAAAGCGCTAGTACTGCATTTACAAAGTTAAGCTTTTTTACCATAGATATAACCTTACTTAATTAAATATAAACCTTACTCCAATTTCACTGCCAAAATAACCAATATCAAGGTTAGCTAATACAGGTATAACTTCTGCAGAAATATTAGAATTGGCTACATGTTGTATGTACAAGTTTTTAAATTCATTACCCATGACTTTATGATAATATATATCAGAAAATAATAGGATATTATTGTTTATTAGATAACTCACCCCAATCTTTCCTTGATATGCAAGTTTAAAATATGTTGCATTAAAGAGCCCTATAAAATCTCCACCAATACCTGTGCATAAATATGGAACTGCTGATGTATGACTAATTGAAATATCATAGCAAGTATTAACCATAATAGATGTAATGGATAATTTGTTATCTCTTGCGAAAGCAACGCTTTGAGGATTTATATTGTATGTCTCAGAGTAATATTTACTTGAACTTATTATTAATGACTCATTAAAATTTTTTATATAAAATTCCTCGTAAGAACCTTCTGCTTCAAGTCTTAACCCTCTAGAAGAATAACCGATAGTTCCGCTGAAACTAGTAGTGTTATCTTGAAATTGTAAATTATAGGGAATGGTGTTATGAGTATTTGACTTTAGGATACTGCTTAGATTGATTATGATATTTTTTTCAGATTCTACTGAATTTTTTATTTTGGAATTAGCTTCGTGTATTGAGAAATTCCTAAAATGAGGAATACTAGGCTTATATTGGCTACTGACATATATATTAGAAGCTTTTGCATCTTTTTCCATATTATCTATTAATGCTGAAGAAGATTTTACAGGTAGTAATAAAATAACTAATATTATTGTATGCATTACTATATAGTTTATTTTATTATACATATTTTTCCCTTAATTTTTTAAAATACAAAACTTAACCCAATTTCACTGCTAAAATGTTCTAAATTGAGAGTTAATAATGCAGTAGGATCTAACTGTTCGTGATTATTATTACCACTACTTTTTAATGATACAGGAAGAAGGACTGGTAAAAGCTTAAATTTATCTCCTATAACTTTGTGATATTGTCCATTAATAGACAAGACTAGCTTTGAAGTAATGGGATAATTAATGCCAATTTTTCCTTGATAGGCAAATTTTATTCTCATAACATCAAAAACTTCTATAAAATCTCCACCAACACCTAGACATATATAGGGTGTAAAACTTTTATATTTTGTTTCACGGCATAAATTTATTATATTAGATATAATAGATATACCATTGTTTTTTGCTATAATGTAACCCTGATTGTAACCTGATGTTATAGTCTCTTTTAAAGGCATAAAACCGTGTAACAAATGACGTGGTATAGCAAAGTATCTATGCCCTTCTTTAGATTGATAATATGCAAGACGCTTTATATCAAAACTTTTATAAGAGCCTTCAAATTCTACCCTGAAATTTCTCACTAATAATCCAATAGACAAACCTAATCCTAATAAATCATTTTTATAAGATTTATAAGAATCAGTTTGACGACTCATTATAAAACTAAAATTATTACTTAAATTACTAAGTTCAGTATTTGTTACATACTTATTTAATCCAACTGGTTCTGCTGAATCAAAATCAGTTTCCTTAATATGAAAATTCTTAAAATGTGAAACAGTTGGTTGATATTTTATTGTTATATAAGACCCATCTATATTGTTGTTTTGATATACTGAAAAAGCAAATCCTGGCAATAACAATATAGATAATGATATTATAAAATTTAAGTATAACTTCCACATAAATGCAACCTACTATTTAAGAAATAAACCTGATACCGACACTACTGGTAAGAAAATTAATGTTAAATTTTGCTGATATAGTAGTAAATTTTAAATCAGTAGGGTAATCCACTAATAAATCAGAAAATTGATTATCGAAATGCCCATGAAAAGACCCATCGATAAAGAATGATAAATTTGAAGATATAAAATAACTAATACCAACTTTAGCTTGATAAGCAAATTTAAAATTTGTTTGATCTAGAAAATCAATAAAATTACCACCAACTCCAATGCATAAATAAGGAGCTATATTGCTTGTTTTCTTTAGAATAAAATCATAACATGCATTGACTAAAAAAGGAGATAAAGTAATACCTGTATTTTTCATACAATAATGCTTATTTGTAGTATGCTTTGCTGCTGTAGGTGTTAATGCAAAATACTCATAAAAATTGTCATAAAAATATCCAGAAGGAACTTTTATATTGAATTTCTCATAAAAAGCTTCAAGCTCTATCCTGAAATTGTCTAGAGAATATCCTACAATGCCACCTACTCCCAATAAATTTTTTGTGTATGTAGGGTCATAAGGCAAGGTAAAATTACTATTATTCTTTAAAAGATTAAATAATGTAGTATCTTGTGTCATATAAGGTATAGTACTTCTATATTCTTGTTTTAAAGACACCAATTCCTTTATGTCACTGTTAGTTACTGAAAATCTGTTAAAATGTGGAGTTCCTGGTTTATATTCTCCACCTATATAAAAATAACCTGAATTGTTTTTAAAGGAATCATTACCTATAGTTGCAAAGGATAATGAAGGTAAAAGAAATATTAAACATATTAATATAAAAACCTTTGCACAACTCATAATAAAACCTTAATAATTATAACTTAAAAAATGGAAGCGTATCTTCCCTATAAAAACATCACTAATACTGATTGTTATAAGACTAATAATGTGTTTACCTAGAACATGATAATTAGCAGGAAAATTTCTTAATCTGTTTTCTGTTATTTTATTGTATATACTTATAGCAACTCTAGTATTAGCAAAAAAACTAAAATAAGGAACCTTAGAATTAATTAATCTAATAACATCAAAGATTTTGAAAAAATTTCTGTTTACATGAAAGTGACTTGATATCTTACTACGATTACAATTATTTAAAAACACTGAAAGATTATCATTTATAATAAATTTTCCTGAGTTTGCTGCCGGAAGATTACTTTTGTAATAAAAATATTTTAATAAAGAATTGATAAAGCCCTTTGCCTTTAACTTAGACAGTCTTCTTACAAGGCTATTGCTATATCCTGTAATAAAAAGAAATAACACTACAAACAATAAAACGTAGCCTTTTAACTTTTTATTATCCATAGCATAACCCTTTAACACACTGACTTAATAAGTAACAAACACACTAAAACTTTATCTTATACTTATATACATATAAAGACAAATACAAATTTGTCAAAAAATATTTTTTATAATACGAACTTTACTCCAAGACTTCCACCATAATATCGAATACTTAACATAGCTGTTGCCAATGTCGTATGATCTTGATGCTGATCACATGTATGATATTCTGGAATATTTTCGAATTTTTTACCAAATAAACCGTGATAATAACCCTCTGCGAAAATTGAGATCTTAGAAGAGATAGGATAGCTGGCTCCTAATTTTCCTTGATATGAAAATTTTGTGGTATACGCACTCAAAAAATCTATTATATCTACTCCGAACCCTAAACATGAGTATGCTGTTATATTGTATTTAAGAGCATCTACATCATAACAAACGTTAATTAAAGCTGAAGTAGCTTCAACACCACTATTTATTAAAACAGCATACTCATTTGCCTTAGGGTAAGGATTACTCTCGTCTATATGATATGCTATAGCAAAATACTTTTCAAGATCAGCTATTTTGTAATCATCATTTTTTAAATGAAAAACCTCACTAGAAATCTCAGATTCTATTCTAAGGTTCTTGTTATAGTAGCGTCCAAATACACCTGAAAAGCCCAAGAGGTTGTTTTCATAGTGTGGATTATATTTCATAGTAAAATTGCTGTTGGTTTTTATATTAGTCAATATATCACTTGATAAATCCTTTTTTAAAGCAAAAATCCCTACAATATCAACTGGACTGTTGTCTTGCATAAGAAGTTTTGATATGTGTTGCCTAGCTGGCTTATATTGAATACCTACATATGTAGGATTATGATCACCAAGAACCAATGCTAAAGAAATATGTGGTATAAACAGCGTTAGCACAACCCACAAAAAAAACTTCCTATCACCCATATACCTAAACCCTAATAATTATTCTTAAAGAGCTACATATTTACAATTAAAACAAATAAATATAGTAAAAAAGTATTAAGCCAAACTAATTGTTGTGTTTACAGCATAACTAAATATTTGTTATAAATGTGAAAATATGGTAATACACAGTAACTGTTTTATTCTATAAAAAGTATTTAGTCAAATAAAAACTAAATTTTAAAATATCAAATGAACTAACTTAAGATGGTGTTCATAAAATGTGTATTTAGATAGCTGATGTAGAAAACTTTTCCTTTGATAATGGAGCTTATTGTTTTTTTTCTACGGATCTTTTTCTTGAAGTTGTTGTTACAAATCTGCCTATGCTAAGTAAACCTGAAATTTTTATGTTGTAGTAAGAGTAATAATTGTTTGTCATCCTGTTAATCGTAATAAAACTTTATCATACAATGAATATAAGAATTTATATTCCACTATGTAAAAACTTACTTTAATATACTAGATAAGCAATTATGGCTATAGGATAAATCTAAGGCCAATCTCAGCGCCGTAGTTGTCTGCATTAAAATAAGCTATAGGTTCTATATGTTTTGGTGCATCTTTCAGTTCAATAGGATACTGAACTGATAAATTACTAAAAGAATTGTCTTTCATTTTTACATAGTACCCATTAGCAAATACAATAGTTTTTGGAGAGATTAAAAACCCTAAGCCTAACTTAGCTTTAAATATTGTGTGAATATTTGTTCCTCCTAAGAAACTGGTTATTCCTTGTCCTATGCCAATACAAGCACTTGGTACTAGAGAAGAATTGCTGATTATCATATCATAACAAGCATTAAGTATTAAAGAAATAACCCTAAATCCTTCATTTTTTATTACTACATAATTTCCGTTGGTATCATTTTCCATAGTATCTCCTTTACATAATGCGAAATATCTGTGGTTGTCCTGATACTTATATTTTTGTTTATCAACATCAAATCTTGTAAATGCTCCTTCTAACTCAACTCTAAGGCCTCCTCCTGAATATCCAACAGCTCCTGAAAATCCTGTATAATTTCTGTTGTATACAGGGATATAGCCTTTTGTAGTATTGAATTTATCTTTCTTTGCAAGGTCTGGTGCTTCATTAAGATCTTCTTTTAGTGTAAATAAGGTTAATTCTTTTTCTGTATTTTCATCTATGCTGTATTTTATAGATATCGGGCTAAACTTAGGAAAGTCTATATTGTAATGTCCGCTTGTATAAAAACCAGATATCTCGCTCTCGTTAGAGAAATCAATGGGAACTGGTGATGCAGATCCATTACATGCAAATAATGTCATGAGGGGAAATATAATCCCTGCAACTGAGAATTTAATCATAAATATTATCCAAATGATATAATAATTTCATACTAATCAAAATCACGTTCCAAGTCAAAAACAATACTCCGACAATATACAAATAAATCTTTATTAATGTATTATACAATAGTGCATGGTTTATTTACCTTGTGTGTTACCATTATAAAAAACATTTGCTAATGCATTTCAAGCTATGCATTAGATAATATATATAAAACGCATTGCAATGACCATAATATAAAGGGTTTTTATTGTTATTTATTCAATTTCTTAGCATACTTTATATTATTAAGGTGATTGTATAATAACTTATTGTTTACTATCTAAGGATAATGCCTTAACCAAATTATAAATTATGTTACGTACTTTTTCATTTTTTATACAAGTATATGCTCTTACCATCATCAAAACTTCTTTGCTATCTATATTGTTATCGTGAAGTTCTGGTATGAATTTTTCTTCATTTTCTTTAAGTATAGGTGTGCATGCAACAGTATGATCACATGAAATACTTTTTAGATCTTCTTGTAATTTTAACATTATATCCCTTACTTCAACATTAAGCACAGTTGCAAGTTGGTATAGCCTGCTAATAACTATACGATTTGTCCCTTTCTCGTATTTTTGTACTTGTTGGAAAGTAATTCCTAATTTGTTTGCAAGCTGATTTTGACTCATACCTCTCATGATACGTTGTCTTTTTATTTCTTTTCCAACGCACTCATCAACAGGATGAGGTCTAACTTTTGTTGTACTATTTTTTGACTCTTTTGTGCATTCTATTTCTTCTTTTTTGAAGCTTTTAGAAGTATAATCATCGTTTATATCAAGTCTTATCCCTTTACTTATAGATTTGGTTTCCTGTATATTTTTATTGATTAAATCACAAATTAAAGGATCATGTGCTTTTATTTCATCGGTATATTCTGTTTTATTCATTTTGTTTTTGCATGTCTAGACATATTATTTTATCCTATAATAAAGCAACGTATGTAAGATAAATCATGCATAAAGTGAATGCAATAGTTATTTAATGGATATATGTTATCTAATCTACTGAAATAATATACTAGCTATATAACATGCAGGAATAATATGTCATATTTATGAAATATAAGATATAATTTGTTTGCTTTTTAACTTGATTGGATTAATAATTTATATTAAACTTAATTTATCCAGGTTAGGAGGATGTGTTTTGTTAGAAAGAACTTTATCTATATTAAAACCAGATGTAGTAAAGCGTAATATTACTGGGCAGGTTAATTCTTATATAGAAAATTCAGGACTTAAAATAATTGTGCAAAAGATGTGCTCACTAACACGTTATCAAGCTGAAGAATTTTATGCAATACATAAATCTCAGCATTTTTTTGTACCATTAATTGATTTTATGGTTTCTGGTCCAATAATAGTTCAAGTATTGCAAGGAGAGAATGCTATAAGCCTATATAGAGAAATTATGGGTGCTACGGATCCTAAAAAAGCAAATCCTGGAACTATTAGAGCAGATTTTGCTGAGAATATAGATGCAAATTGTGTACATGGGTCAGATAGTTTAGAAAATGCTATGCGAGAGGTAAGATTTTTCTTTAGTGATTATGAGCTCTTAGCATTAAATAATTAATTGTTTATATTAAAGTATCTTCGTATTTAAAGTCTGAACTTATATATACGTTGTTATTTAAGTTAGGAAATTTAGCTGTATACTTCAAGTACTTGTTCCGAGCCTTTGTGTTATTTGCTTGTCGGGTTTAGTTTATAGTGTTGTTATAATATGATTTACTTAAGTGATGGTTGGGTTTCGGTATAAAGGGAATGTGAACTTAAGTTTAATATTTTTAAAATGATCCTCTTAAGGAATTGTAAATTACTGCTTAAAGAAATAAGTAGTGAAGTTATTTTGTTGTGTCTATGAATAAAATATTTTGTATCTTTTTGAATAGTATTTCTAGAAATTAGAAATTCGTGGTAAAAAGAGAAGAATGGGGTGAGTATTACTTTGTTTATGTTTTAGGTAACTGTATAAATATTATATTTTGTTATAGCTACTAGGTTATAAATAGTTCTGTATTTATATAAGCATATTATTTCATGATGCCATACCTTAAAGTGTTACTAAGTTTTATGCATATAATGAGTCACTACTTTTCCAAAGGGCTTTATTCTTTGGAAATAATAAGATAGATTTGTGATCTAGTTCTTTACTTCTTTAGTAATTCTTTTGCATAATCTAATAATTGAGATTTTGTTAACTGATATGAACTATTTTCCCAAAAATCTTTGATTGTCTTTAAAGTAGTACCGAGGTTTTTTCCTGCTTGATATCCTATGTTGAATAAATCTTTGCCAGAGATTGGAAATTCAGGAATAGTTAACTGATCTGCATATTCAATATATTGCACTAGGTCATGATAATTTAGGTTTAGTTCTGCGTGCCTTATTCTAATTAAATCACAATACATTTTTTTCCCAAGCTTATTTATATACTTCTGTTGTTCAATAATTGAGAGTGGAAATTCTAAGTTATTATTTAATAGTGATACAAGTATTTTGTGATTATGATTTGATAAGCATAAGGATATTTTGATTTTGTCTAAGGAACAATTGTTATTTGTTCTTAGTAAGGCCGCTAATTTTATTAGTGGGTCTGCGTCTGATAGTATATCAGATGACATTATATCTGGTATGACTTCAAAAGGAATGATTTTTTCTAATACATGACATTTTTGCATAATTTTTAATGTGTTAGATAAGTTTGGGCATGATAAAAGTTTAAAAAATTCGTCACGTATGCGTTCTCTAGATAGTTTATTAAGACAAGATGAGTATTGTGTACAAGAATAAACTATTTCATCACTCAATTTATTTTGACTACATATAGAAGCATAGAATCTGAATGCCCGAAGTATACGTAGATAGTCTTCTTGTATTCTAATTTCTGGATCTCCAATGAATTTTAGCTGTTTTTCCTCTAGATCTTGAAGACCAGAAAAATAGTCATATATTATTCCTTTTTCATCACAATATAGCGCATTAAAGGTGAAATCTCTTCTTGAGGCATCTTGTTGCCAATTATTTGTAAATTTTACTTCAGCATGTCTTCCATCACAACTAATATCAGATCTTAATGTAGTGATTTCATACGCTGTATTATTTACTATGGCTGTTATTGTGCCATGTTTAATACCTGTTGGTATAGCTTTAATATTGGCTGCAACTAAAGAATTTATTATTTGGGTAGGCAATAAAGTAGTTGCGAAATCAATATCTATAGTTTGTCTTTTTAGGAGATTATCCCTTACACATCCACCTACTAGCCTAATATCTCCTTGAAATTTTTTTATTGCGTTTATAATTAATAAAATATCATCGTTATTTATAAAATTATCGTACATTTGTAACGTTAGATTATTGAAATAATAAAATGTTAAACAAATACTGGTAGTATTGCATTGTTTTTTTAGATCTTATTAATTTTTTTGACCGTTTATGTTACGATTAGCGTATACATAGTAATGTGTAGGGTCTTGTTATATAAATTTTAATGTTATTGCTATTTAGTATATGGTTATGATGTACATAAAAACATAAATATGTGTGAATATTTTATTTTCATTTATTGGGAATTAAAATAGTAATATTTTTTACAATAACAGCTATATGTAGTTCTGTAGGATATATTAGATATACTTATTAGTTATGAAACTGCTTATTTGGTACTTTTGTATTGTTTAAATTGATTCTGAGAGTTTGTTGTATAATTGGTATAAAGATTTTGTGATGCGAGATGTATTCCAGTAAGATATATTTGTGTTTAATAATATACTAAAGTATATACTAGATTTGGGGTCTACTTGTGGGTAGAAAACAGTTCACTCGGTGTCCTTATACTTGTTTATATCTATAGATTATAAATTGTAGCATGATTGGTTTTTAGAAATTATGTGTGTAACTGTTCTACTGATGTATATTGTGTTCGAAATGTGCTACCGCAGTATATGATCTAGCAAGATATGATTGTTTATGGCCTTTATGCTGTTTATATCTTATAAATCATTAAATTTTTTAATATAGTGTGTGTTTTATTAAATTTAGTTCAACAATATTTATGTTTAATACTTTGTATGTTGAACTAATTTTGTATTTTGGGTTATTAGATAAATTAATTTATGATCATTCATACATGACTTTTTATAATTGCGTCTTCTATTATAAACTGTATGTTCTCATTACCTCTCCAATAGTTAACACTAATTTTTCCTAGTAACATAATTGCAGTGCGTTCTAATAAAGCTAAGCCTAATTCTGTATCTACACATCTAAAACAAATTCCCTTTATAAAGGTTTTATTGTCATAGATTAAACATCTTATGTGACTATCTCCTATAATTTCTGGATTTTTTATTTTAATGTTTGTCAGAATGAATCTTGGTTCAGGATTACCTATACCAAATGGTTCTAAAGACTGTAGTTCCTTCCATAAAATTAGATTAATTGCTGTTACAGTAATAATGCCATCTACTTTAAATACTTTTTGTTTATTAATATTGTGAAATTTTTGTGAAAGAAATTCATATAACGTTTTAATTTTATCTTCCTGTACTGAGAACCCAGCAGCCATAGCATGCCCTCCTCCTTCAGTTATTATTCCTTCTAATTTTGCTGATAAAATGGCTGCACCTAAGTCTACATCTGGTATCGATCTAGCACTTGCTTTACCAATGCCATTGTCTAGTGAAATTACTATGCTTGGTAGAAAAAATTTGTCTTTAAGTTGTCCTGCTACTATACCTATTATTCCTGGGTGCCAATTTCCTGCAACCATAATTAAATTTGTATTTGCTGATATCAGAGCTTCTACTTGTTCAACTGCTTCCTTAAAACTTTTATGTTCTAGTTCTTTCCTTTCTAGATTGAAATTTTGTAATTTTTCTGAAATTTCTAGGGCTTCTTCTTCACTGTTGGTTGATAATAATCTTGCACCGAGACTTGCATTTCCAACTCTTCCTCCAGCATTAATATGTGGCCCTATGTTAAATCCTAGTTGATAAATATTTGGCTTTTCTTCTAATCCAATAATATCGGATAAAATTTTGAGACCTATATTTTGTCTTGTTGCCATAATTTTTAAGCCTTGTTTTACAAAAGCTCTGTTTAATCCTACGATAGGCATAACATCACATACGGTTCCCAATGCTACTAAATCTAGATATTTCATTAGGTTTGGCTCATGATTATGTGTGAAGAATCCTCTTTCTTTTAAAGTTTTATTTAGTGCTACAAGCAGTAAAAATGATACACCAACTCCTGCTAAGTATGTATATGGAGAATTTTCATCTAAGCGATTAGGATTAATAACTGCAATTGCATCTGGTAGAGTGTTCAGACCCATATGGTGGTCAATAACTATCACATCAAGATTTGCTAATTTTGCTGCCAATATTGGTTCATGTGCTATAGTGCCACAATCTACAGTTATGCATAAACTATTGCCAATTTTTTGCAATTTAAGTAAAGCTTGAGTATTTGGTCCATATCCTTCACATATACGATCTGGAATATATATTGTTGTAGATACACCTATTTGTGTCAGGTATTGCTTTATTAATGCAGATGATGTTGCTCCATCAACATCATAATCTCCAAAAATAACAATTTTTTCTTTATTGTATATTGCTTTGCAAATTCTTTGTATTGCTTTGTCCATGTCTAAAAGATGGAAAGGATCAGGTAATGATGATCTTAATGTAGGGTATAAGAAGTCATCAATTTCTTCAATACTTACTTTTCTTGTTGATAATATTCTTGCGACAATTTCAGATAGATGAAATTTTTGTTTTATTGTTAAAACGTCACGGAGATTTACATTGTATGGTTTCCATAGTGCACCTGTTACACCAATATATTCTGGGTTTTCTAAATTGTAATCTAGCATACTGCGTAACTAAAAATATATATTATAACACTGCTTTTTACACTTGTATTTATAATATTGAAGTAGCTATAAATTAGACGGATTTTTAGTACTGTAAAATAAATGATATAGTCTTATAAATATTCATTAACTTAGTGTATATTGGTGTGAGTTATTACCTTGATTGAAATCTTAAGTTCAACTGATAATAATATTGGAAGATTGCTTAACTTTGATATTCATTGTAAGCATATTTGATATATTTTTGTTGTTTTTAGTGTTACATTATCTATATAATTAGGTTTTTCGGTCTAGAAAATAACTATATTGTTGTTAAATATGGAAGAAATATAATGTCAGTTCCAATAACGGTTGCTTACGGAGACGGTATTGGTCCAGAAATCATGGAAGCTGTACTGTTAATTTTGAGTGAAGCAGGATCAGGTTTAGTTATAGAGACTATAGAAGTAGGGCATAATTTGTATAAAAAAGAATGGTCTTCTGGTATTGCGCCTTCATCATGGGATTCTATTTATAGAACAAAAATATTGCTTAAATCTCCTACTATGACCCCGCAAGGTCAAGGTCATAAAAGTCTCAACGTAACATTGAGAAAAAAGTTAGGATTATATGCAAATGTTAGGCCATGTATTTCCTATCATCCTCTGATAAAAACAAAATATCCTAATCTTAATGTAGTAATAGTTCGAGAGAATGAAGAGGATACATATACTGGTATAGAGCATAGATTGACTAGTGACACGTATCAATGCTCAAAGATTATCACAAGGTCAGGTTCAGAGAGGATATGTAATTATGCGTTTCACTATGCTACCGTTAATAATAGAAAAAGGGTTACTTGTTTGATAAAGGATAATATTATGAAAATGACAGATGGAATTTTTCATAAGTCTTTTTCAAAAATTGCAAAAAATTATCCTGATATTGATTCAGAGCATTATATTGTTGATATTGGCATGGCTAAGGTAGCTATTGATCCTGAACATTTTGATGTTATAGTGACTACTAATCTTTATGGTGATATTGTATCTGATATAGTTGCTGAATTGTCAGGGTCTATAGGTCTTGCAGGTAGTGCTAATATAGGAGATAATTATGCAATGTTTGAAGCTGTTCATGGGTCAGCTCCAGATATAGCTGGAAAGAATATAGCAAATCCTTCTGGATTATTAAATGCAGCTATACAGATGTTGATATATTTGAAAAAGTTCGATAAAGCAGAGTTAATTTATAATGCGTTTCTCAAGACTTTAGAAGATGGTATTCATACGGCAGATATTTACCAAAGTCAAGTTAGTAGGGAAAAAGTTTCTACAATGGATTTTGCTAAGGCTATTATTGAAAATTTTGGGCAATTTCCATCCCAGTTACCAAAATCAGTGTTTCAGGATAATGCAAGTAGAGCAGGTATATCTTATACATATGAGCCGTCTTACGTTGCTAAAATCCTTGTTGGAGTGGATATAACTATTGGTTGTGATGATGTAGACCTAGATTCTAAGCAATTAATTCACACTCTTCAAGATATTACACATGATAGACTAGAGCTTGTACTAATTCATAGTAAAGGATTGGAAATTTGGCCTGATGAGTCTGCGAATACAAATCTTTCTTATATAGACCAAATATGTTGTAGGTTCTATGTGAAGAATCAAGGTGATAGGATCATGAATGAACATGTTAATCAGTTACTGTTTGACATCGACCAGAAGAAGATAGACGTAGTGAAAATGGAAAAATTATATTTATATGATAGTCAAGCTGGATTTTTCACTATGTGATAGTGATTAACAGTTGTGATACTGTGATTGTTACATTAAGGTGTGTTAGTAAAGGATATTGTGATAGAATATATTGACTTCTTGACATAAATACTAAGTATGGGGGGCTTATGAGCAAGTCAGTTCGGCTTTCTGCTATGTAAGCTTAATAAGCAGTGGTAAATTCTAGGTGTTTAAATAGAGAATGCTTGTAGTTATGCATAGGTTTCTACGCAGATCAAAAGAGACAATAGTAGTGTTTATAGATGATTAATCTGAGGGTTTACAGTGATAATTATTAAGTTATAAACCTGTTATTATTATGCTAAGGTGTTTCATTCAGTAAATATTTGTAATTGTGTGTTTTCTATATTAAGTAATCCGGCAGCAAATTCTTTAGCAGAAAAATCTTGAAGTTGTGTTACATGTTCACCGATTCCTATTGCATGAATGTTCAGCTTGTATTTCTGTGCTATTCTTATAATTACTCCACCTTTTGCTGTGCCATCTAACTTAGTTATGATTAATCCACTAATATTTACGAATTGTGAGAAAGCATCAACTTGATTGACAGCATTTTGCCCAGTTGTTGCGTCTAATACTAATATAACATCGTGAGGTGCATTGTTATCGTGCTTACTGATAATTCTTTTAATTTTTGCTAATTCTTCCATTAAATTTTTATGATTATGTAGTCTTCCAGCTGTATCAATTAATAAAACGTCGAGTTGATCATTTAAAGCCTGTTGCATTGCTTGATATGCTATACTTGCTGCATCTGCACCTTGGTTACCTGTTACTACTGGAAAATTTACTTTTTGTGACCACACTATTAGTTGTTCAGTGGCTGCTGCACGGAATGTATCACATGCTGCAACTAATACTTTTTTTCCTTCATTTTTAAACTTATATGCTAATTTTCCTATGGTTGTGGTTTTACCATTCCCATTTGTACCACATACCATAATTACATGTGGTTTATGATGTATAGATATAGATAAAGGTTTTTCAACTTGTGATAGAATGTTTTCTATTGATTCTGCTAATTTTTGCTTTACTGTACTATCATCCATTTCATTGTATTTCATACTTGCAAGTTTTTGTGTAAGTAGTGAAGCGTTCTCATATCCAACATCTGCTGTGATGAGTAGCTCTTTTAATTCTTCTAAAGTTTCCTGGTCAATTTTTTTTCCACTAGAAAAAATTTTTTTTATACCATCACTTAATTTTGATGAAGTTTTAAATAAGCCTTTTTTGATATTGCTGAAGAATCCTTTATTATTTGCACCTGTCATAATCGAATTGTCCTTATTTCTAAAACGTTGTGAATTGAATTTATATATGGTTAATATACATTATTAAATTATATTGTTTGATATTCAAATGTCAGCTTATTTTATTACATCTTGCGGTACTGATATAGGAAAAACTTTTATTACGACAACGCTATGTTGGCATTTAAGTAAAAACTGCAAGGTAGTGCACGCAATAAAACCTGTGATTAGTGGGTGGAATAATGTAAATGTTTTAGATAGTGATACAGGTAAAATATTACGTAGTTTAAATATGGATTGTCATGATCATAATATAGCAAAAATTTCTCCTTGGAGATTATATTATCCGCATGCTCCTAACATAGCTGCTAAGTTAGAAAATACTAAATTAGATTATGATGAAATTATGGCATTTTGTTGTCAATGCATTAATCAGTCTTATGATTATTTGTTAATAGAAGGGATAGGTGGGGTTATGTCACCTATTACAGATAACGAAACTTGCTTGGATATAATGAAGGATTTAAAAGTTAAGATAATTCTGGTTATAGGTTCTTATCTAGGCAGTATAAGCCATACATTAACAGCACTCCAAGTATTGTCTAGTATGGATGTAAAGATTGTACTTACTCTTAAGGATAACAATGCTGCAAATGTTGATGATATAGTGAAGTTTGTTTATGAATATACAGGTAAATCAATATATATTCAGCCTTATGTTACAGGTAATTTTGATCTATGGAAAAAAACTTCAGGTGATATAGTGAATTTCATAAATTTGGATAATTAAATTATAAGTTTGAATTCTTGATTACAAGGTTGAAAGTATATTGTCAGGTGTAAGTTATGGAATTATTGTTTTCATAGTGTCTTTAATCTTACTGGAATTTAATGTTTTCATTTTGAATAAATCTTAATGTTATATGCCTTACTACAAGTAAAGCTGCTAAAATAGCTATAAGGTTTTAGTTAAGTTATTGATATTAATTAGTTATAGTCATATATATTCTTAGTAGCGAGTAACACTTTTATCTATTAATCTGTTAACAATTAAATAAAAAGTAGCCAATAATCCTATAGATAGTTGTGATTTGACCTTATAACAGTGGGTATATGTTATTGATAAATTGACGACTATTTTAATAATTTTTAAAGTAGAAGAACTATTTCCAAATGCTTAAATTTGATATACTTAAAATTAAATAGTGTAATAATTTATAGCTTGACAATTAATATTAAGAGTGATTAAATGCTAGCTTGCCTTAAAATTATAAATATTTATCATTTTAATTATGTCTGATAGCAAAAATTTAAACCAGGAGCGGCAAAAAGCATTAGATAATGCAATTAGTCAAATAGAAAAGGCTTTTGGTCGTGGTGCAATAATGAAGTTGAAACAAGGTGCTATTGAAAAGATAGATAGTATTTCTACTGGGTCAATTGCGCTTGATACAGCTTTAGGCATTGGTGGTTTTCCTAAAGGTAGAATTATTGAGATTTTTGGGCCTGAAAGTTCTGGAAAAACAACACTTGCTTTGCATGTAATTGCTGAATCACAAAAGAAAGGTGGGAATTGCGCATTTATTGATGCTGAACATGCTTTGGATATAATGTATGCGCGCAAATTAGGGGTAAATACTGGTGACTTGATTGTTTCCCAACCAGATACAGGTGAGCAAGCATTACATATAGTTGAATATTTAGTTTGTTCTGGTGCTATTGATGTAATAGTAGTAGATTCCGTAGCTGCATTGACTCCTAGAGCAGAGATAGAAGGTGATATGGGTGATCAGCATATGGGTTTACAGGCTAGATTATTAAGTCATGCCTTAAGGAAATTGACTTCTATTGTATCAAAAGCTAATTGTGTACTTATTTTTATTAATCAAATGCGTATGAAAATAGGGGTAGTTTATGGAAATCCTGAAACTACTACTGGTGGAAATGCTTTAAAGTTTTATAGTTCTGTAAGGTTAGATATACGTAAAGTGAGTGCAATTAAGGATAAAGACGTAATTATTGGCAATCAAACTAAGGTTAAGGTTGTAAAAAACAAGGTAGCTCCTCCTTTTAAACAGGTAGATTTTGATATCATGTATAATGAAGGGATTTCAAAAATAGGAGAAATTATAGATATGGGGGTGAAGCTTAATATTATTGAAAAAGCTGGGTCATATTACTCATATAATAGTATACGCCTTGGTCAGGGCAAAGAAAATGCGAAATCTTATCTCAAAGCTAATTGTGATACTGCAAATGAAATAGAACAAAAAATAAGAAGTATATTAGCAAGTAATAATGGTGTTAGTTGTTTTAATGCAGAGGTTAGTGATAATCTTCATGAAGTAGAGGAAACAGTTTTTTAAGGTGTTTTGGATATGGAAGCGGGTTTATTAAATAGTGATTCTATATGCGATGAATTTACTAAAATTGGGGTGATAATCAGTGGTCATTTTGTGCTATCTTCTGGCTTACATAGTGATACATATATCCAATGTGCTAAGTTGTTTGAAAATCCAGTTATTGCAGTAAAATTTTGTTCTCTACTTGCAAAGAAAATTGGTAAGGTGTTGCCGAATATAGATCTTATAGTTTCTCCAGCGATTGGGGCTATTACAGTTGGTTATGAAATTGCTAGGCAATTAGGTGTTAATAGTGTGTTCTGTGAACGTGTTAATGGACTTTTTACCTTACGTCGAGGTTTTGAAATCAAGAAAGGAAGTAAAGTGTTAGTTATGGAAGATGTAATTACAACTGGAAGAACTTCTATGGAAGTAGTAAATTGTGTCAAGAATAATGGTGGTACTGTTGTTGCAGGAGCAGCTTTAGTTAAGCGTAGTAGAGATGTTAAATTTCCTTTTCCTATAATTAGCTTGATTGAGTTAAATATTAAAAGTTATGTAGATGAAGATGTTCCGGAATATTTGCGGCAGATACCTGTGTCAGTTCCAGGGAGTAGGCATTTACAAGGATAGTTAGTGTTTGATCGTTATAAGAAACAAATTCTTATTTCAGAGATAGGAAAATCAGGTCAAGATAGATTAAGTCAAAGTAATGTTTTAGTGGTAGGATGTGGTGGTTTAGGAAGTGTAATTATTCCTTTGCTTGCTGCTTGTGGTATTGGTTGTATGATATTGTGTGATGATGATAAAATCCAAATGTCCAATCTTAATAGGCAAGTAATATATAAGGAAAGTGATATTGGTCAAAGTAAAGTAGTAAAAGCACAAGAATTTGTGAGATCACTAAATTCTGATGTTAATGTTCAGATATTGAGTAATTTTGTTACTCCTAAAAATTTTGAAGAGATTTTCAAAGATATAGATATTATTCTAGATTGTACAGATCGCCTAGCTACGAAACTGTTTCTTAGTGATGCAGCTGTTTTTTCAGGTAAACCTTTAGTGCATAGTGCGGCAATTGGTTTTATTGGACAGGTGTTAACAATATTCCCTTATGGTAAGCCTTGTCTAAGATGCTTTTTTGAATGTCAATATATGAGTACGCATTTAAATTGTGCTAATGCTGGAGTACTTGGAGCTACGGTGGGAGTAGTAGGAAGTATTGCAGCTGCAGAAGCTATGAAATATTTGTTAGGGATTCCAGATAATTTGGTAGGGAAATTACAGAGAATAGACTTAAGATCTAATGAGTTTACTAAATATGCATTTCAAAAGAATGATACATGTATAGCATGTAGTGACAATGTAAAAGTCGATCCCTATGATTACAATTATTATGAAAGCAAATTATGTTTTTAACTATTTTAGAATAGTTTAGTCTATATTAGTTATATATCTGGAACTGAATGGTTATACTAGATTAAAGGCTAATAATATTCATGTTTTCTGTGTTGTTAATCGTTATTGTTAATATAGTATAAGTACGTGTTTTATTCCTATTAGTTATTGTTAGTATTGAAATACAGTATATCTATTAAGTAGCGTATAAAGACAAATTTTTTTTAAAATGAGAGTATCAGGTGTGATAAAGGTAGTGTAGTCTTAATGTTATACTGTATTAGGCTAGTAATTTATGTTAGAAATATAAAATATTTTGTTTGTTATGATAATATAATATAATAGCCACGATATGTTTGGTAGATGATATGTTTTCTAAGTTACAAATTAAGCCTATACTTGTGACGTTATTATGTATTCTTGCTATATATTTGGTACTACCAAATTTTTTCAACAGTAAATTTTTGCTATCAAAACAAAAGGTGAATCTAGGATTGGATTTACAAGGTGGTGTTTACTTGTTATTAGAAGCAGATTTTAAAGAGTATTTAAAAGAAAGGATGTATAGCTTACATGATGAAATAAGTGAGTTTTTATCGAGTAAGAAAATAGAATATAATAAGCTAGATGTAGAACAGGACAGGCTGGTATTAACGTTAAAAGATGGTCAAGACTTTGATAAAGTGAAATTGTTTGATAATAAAAACATTAGAATCTCTGAACAAAAGGGTCGTGTTATGATATCCTTTTATGATAGTTATAAAGCAAGTTTACTGAGAAATGTTATATCTGATTCTATCAGTAATATAAGGCGTAGGTTAGATAAATCTGGAACGAAGGAAATTGTTATAAATAGTCATGGTAAGGATAGAATATCTTTGCAAATTCCTGGAGTGCATGATACTAGTCAAATTAAAACGTTATTAGGAAAGACAGCAAAGCTTACATTTCACTTGCTAGCAAATGTTAGCCAGTTGTCATCTATTAATTCTGCTACTACTGTTTTACTGAAGGATCATCGGGGGAATACGTATCCTGTATTAAAAAAGGTTGAGATTAGTGGTGATTCTTTAGTAGATGTGTCATCTGGTATAAATAATCTTGGTAATGTAGTTGTACATTTTAAGTTAAATAATACAGCAGCCAAAAAGTTTGCAAAAATTACAAAAGAAAATTTTAACAAACCATTTGCTATAGTATTGGATGGAGTGGTACTTACTGCTCCTATAATACGTGAACCTATTTTAAGTGGAAGTGGTGAAATCAGTGGTAATTTTACTATCGAGACTGCAAAAGAGTTATCTATATTGTTAAAATCTGGAGCTTTACCAGTACCTTTAAATGTAATAGAAGAAAAAACGATAGGTTCTAGTCTAGGTGCTGAGTATATTAAGCAGGGTAGATTGGCAATGGTAATATCAATTGTAGCAGTTTCTATTTTTATTATATTTTCTTATCGTATATTTGGTGTTTTGGCTGTAATTGGATTAGTCTTTAATATTATTTTTATTGTTGCTATACTTACGTTGCTTCAAGCTACACTTACATTGTCTGGGCTTGCAGGAATTACTTTGACAGTGGGAATGTCTGTTGATGCTAATGTGTTAATTTTTGAACGTATTAGAGAAGAGTTAAAGTCGACAAATAAGTTAAGATGGGCTGTAGAATCCGGATTTAAAAATGCTATGTCAACAATATTTGATTCTAATGTTACTACGTTAATTGTTGCTGCAATTATGTTTGCAATAGGTAGTGGTCCAATTAGTGGCTTTGCTATTACATTATCAATAGGTATTTTATGTTCTATGTTTTCTGCTATTACTTTAACAAAGATGCTAATAGATTTATATATTAGATTATTTGATTTGAAGACATTAAGTATATAATTTGTGAAATTGTAAGAAGTATATTATGCATGATAAAGAACAGAAGGTAAAAGTAGTTTGTTGTAGTGGTGAAGGAGATGCTTCTAATTATGTTGAGCATCCAAAAATATATTTGACAGTTGGTGTGGGTCAAGAGATTACTTGTCCTTATTGTAGTAGAATATTTACTTTTATCTCTCATGACTAGTACTTTTGTTTATAATCCTAGTATATATAATTCTTTCAAGGTGGATATGAAATATTGTTTTTTAAAATTGTTGTGAAATGTGTATACAATGTTCCGTTGAAGACAAGTTACGAAAAGTTCTTAGGTAAATTTACAAGAAAGTTTCCAATAGGTATTCACATATTTAATAAAAAATGTATCTACTTTTAGTATAGATAAGCTTTTTACTTTTATGCTTAAATAATTAATGTATTTGCAGGAATTATATAATATCCTTATAGTAGGTAGTTTTTTCTAAATGCTGATGCAAGATAATGAAAGTTATGATGTATATAATAAACTTGTTCGTGATCTAAAACATGTTGTCTTTTATATTCCGGGTCTTGGTATTTTACGTGTAGGGGAATTAGTACGTAATGTAGTTCCAGCAACTTATATAATTGATTTTGAAGGTGATAGTGTACGGACACAGTTTCTCAGTAGGATATTTGTACATCATTCTCGTGATGAAAATGATATAAAAAAAGTTTCAAATTTTATAGGTTCATTGGGATTTGTTCCAGTAGTATATGCAGATTATGAGTTATCGATTCGTGATAATCTCTGTATTTATGATGAGAATAAAATATATGCTAATAATAGTGTTTTAATTATTTCTTCTAGTGATATACGTCAACCATGTGATATACGTAGCATTATTTTAGAAAGCCAAAAAAGTTTTCGTAGTAGTTTTGATAATGAGTGTGAAGATGAAATTAGGACAGTTACGTATGACCTAAACAGTAAACCATTAAAGCAAAAAATATATGATGCCTTATTGTATGCTGAGCGATGGTCTTTACTTACAACTCAAGAGAAAGTGATGAGATGTATTTTTAGTGTATTTTCTCTTAGTATTCCTTTGATTCCTCCAATCATCTTATTGTCTTACCTTGGAAATTTAGATATCAGGGAACGAGCATATAGTATGAATTTATTGCCGTGGCAATATCGTGTTTATGCAAATGCGTCACAGAGTGTTTATGATGTTATGATTAATAGTACTGATGAGAAAAGACAAAAGATGATGTGGTTGAACATCATGAAAGAAGCGCAAAGAAGAGGATTTATTGTAGAGTGTGAGGAAGGGGGTGAGCAACTTACTGATTTAGGAAAGAAGGTAAGTGAAAAACATAATTTACTTCTAATAGCCAGTAATAAAGAACTGTCGAAAAAGCAGTTATTGCTAAGGATTATAACATTTTCAGTATTAGCATTTGTATGTTTTTGTAAAACGATAGCGTTGACCTGTTATCTTATGAATGCTAGTAAAATAGCTTTATATCTTTCTATGTTATCATACTTTGTGATATTTGTGCAGGGACTATACTTAATTTCTTTTAAAACTACAATATCAAAAGTTTGTGCTATTACTTGCCTGATATTTGCAGGGTTCATGTTGATGGTAAACGCATTTTTATTGTACCAAGGAAATGTTGAATTTCAATATGAACCTATGATATCTGGTGTAATGATTGTTATTACTGGGGTTATATTAGGTATTGCTTTAGTGTGTAATCGGTACTACAAACGAGATAGAGATTTGGTATCAAAGTTGGGGGGTATTAGTACTACAGCTTATTTATCTATGAAAAGGCAGATTTGTGATATTGACCAAGTAAAATCTGTTGAACTTGAAGAAGGATATGATTATCAAATTGTTGATGATTTTAAATTAGCCCTTTTTAATGCATACAAAGCAGGGTTATTTAATAGGATACAACAAAATGAGCCTCAAGACAGTTGTGAGCGAAATGAAAGTGAAGAGTTACCTGATAATAACGGAAAGGTATCTAATATACTACATACTAGTATCGTAAGCTCACAAAGTGATCAGAATAGTTCTCAAAGTTTAAACTCCTTAAACTAAGTAAAATATAAAATTTTTGTAAAATAATAACTGTCGAGATTCATCTGTGTTAATGTTTTCTAATAAGTGAATTATTTATACGAGGAGAATGACTTTCAAAATTTGAATCCTTAAAATCCAATGAAATGTAAAATCTTTATTTTCTAAATAAATTATTTATAAGAGATATGAAGAAAATATGTATGTAGTGTATAAGATTACTCTGTTTGGTTAATTATACTTTTTACTTGGTTGTGAAAATTTTTGTTTAATTTGCTAAAGCTGCGCATAATAATGTGTGGCGCTGTAGAGAACTCACCTGTATTATTAATTGCGTCTTGAAGTAATTTAGCAGAATATGAATCAAGCAGTTCATTGCTTGCTAAGTGTGAAAAAATATTTTCTACGTTTTTAGCAATATTTTTATATTTACTCAAAGGATGATCAGTAGGGTATTGAGCTATATTTTTTACAATTTGTAGCTCATTAGACGTGAAATCATGGAAAGCAAGTTTAGTTAATTGTTGTAATGTATCTTCCTTATGACTTTCTTCTATGATTTGTGCTTTTATTAATATGCTGACAAGTGACTCTATTATATCATATATTGCAGTGTTAATCGATACTAAAATAGTGTTTTGTTTATCATCTATAGTAGTGTCGCTGGTATTGGTATGTGTTTTAAGTAAATGTATTAACCTTTGATTGTGTTCTGAAGATAGATTTAAATATCTTATAGATATTGGATGTAACATAATTGCATTGTTTCGAATACTAATATTAATACCGTATAGTGGCTTATTATTAAATCTACAAATAACTAAGTTATCGGTTTTCAAGATATTGCATCCTTGTTCTAGAGATTGAGCTATGATATTTGCACTAATTGTGAGGTTATGTTGTAACATGTGTGTTATTATCTTATTAAGATCACTGAATTCAAAATTTGTAGACGATATCAATGTTACACAGTTATGTTGATATTCTATGTTAACTTCATGACTAAATAGGGCTTTAGCAGCTTTGTTTTTGTCTAGTACAGTAAATATTTTAGTGAAATTTTCTATTTCATTCTTTTCCGTGAAAAATATTGTTATACTGCTGCTATTATTAATAATGATGTCTAGTGTCACGACTTTTTCTCTTTTAAGTTGAGTATTGATAATTATCCTCAACATTTATTAATAAATAAATAAAATAGCAGGTTATTTTTGAATATTTTTATAAATTGTATTACGAATATATCATAATATTATTATAAATTTCTTTGAAAAAAGTACGATTAAATGTACATGATTAACATACGGATTCTTATGTAATGTACAGGGATATACTGTATATTATTAACAGAAGTATGTGAAGATACTATAACAATTGTAATATTATTTAGGTGGTTTTCTAGATAACTTATTTATGGTTATTATATAGCAATGAAAAAATGGTATAAATTTACGTAACTTAGTACAAGTGTTTCTTCTAAAAAAGATCTGACTACTGCTAATAGTAATGCTGTAAAAGTATGAATTGATTAATGTTTGTGTATTGTTAAAATGTTATGTAGCAGAGTTATAGTATACATTTTCTAATTTTAGGTGAAAAATTTGTTGTACATAGCATTTTATTTTGGGCAGTACAGGATTAATAAATGTCTCGATTTTTTATATACAACATAGTAAAAGTTGATAAAGTATAACAATTGTTTCATACTGTTTAGAACATAATGTTTTATATATTTTATGATTATAGATCCAGTGGCTTTTAGGTTAGGATTACTAGAAATAAAATGGTATTCACTATCCTATATATTTGGTATAGTCTTTGCTTATTGGTATATAAGAAAAATAGATAAGTATAAGGTTTTTGATAAAGAAAGTTATGATTCAATAATGTCATGGTGGGTCATTTCTATGATTCTTGGTGGTAGAATAGGGTACATATTACTTTATAACCTAGATTTCTATATGCACTTTCCTATTGAAATGTTTAAATTATGGAATGGTGGTATGTCGTTTCATGGTGGTTTTGTAGGTATAATTAGTGGCATGTATATTTTTTGTAAAAGAAATAAAATCAATGTTCTTTCTGCCCTTGACTTGGGTACATGTGCTGTACCTGTTGGCATATTTTTTGGACGTATTGCAAATTTTATTAATGGTGAGTTGTACGGAAAGGTAACAGATATTAAATTTGGGATGGTTTTTCCTGGAAGTGGTGACTCTCTTTATAGACATCCAAGTCAGTTGTATGAAGCTTTTTTTGAAGGAATTCTATTATTTATAGTAATGAATTCTCTTTTCTTTTTTACAAATATTAGAGCATCTAGTGGAATGCTAAGTGCTGTTTATTGTGTATGGTACGGAGTGGTAAGATTTTTTATTGAATTTCTTAGAGAGCCAGATGTTCAAGTTGGCTACATTTTTTTTAATCAGTTAACTATGGGACAGTTATTGTCTCTCTTCATGATAGTTATGGGTTTTTGTTTTATGGGATTAGCTAAAATGAAAGCTAAATCTTCAATGTAGAATTTTGCTTTTTTATCTTAAAGGAATTTTGGAAAAGTTGAATTTTTATGGATTGCAATCTGAAATATCAGTATCGTTAATGAATAATTTGATGTTTGATAAAACATGAATTAGTTAATTCTACTTTGGTTTAAAATTAGTCTGTAAGACAATGTTGCTTTTTTATAGAAAAGATAATATAGTTTGCGAATATACTAAAATTAACATATTTATACTGTATAATGAAAACAAAGTTGTTCCCTTCATTTCTTTCCCCCAACCAAAGATCTGCGTTTTTGCAAAGTCTATATTTAAGTATAAGAGAAAAGAGTAGTTCTCTTTATCCTTCTACTTATGTTATAGATGTAACTATAGACACAAAGAAATCCAATTTGGTAGCAGTGAAGTAACATGTTGTAATAAATATAAAAGGTTTATATTTATGTATTGTAAAGAGTATCGATTTGCTATGGATTTATTATTGAACCAATAAAATTTAATATGTTCTCTGTAGATTTGAAATATAGGCAGTAGTATTATGAATTCTTAAAATCAGTATGTATTGAGTCCAGTATAACTAATTCTAATGGATTGAAAAAGTTGTTTAAATTATGTGCTAAATTCATTGTATTAAATGCTTCATAAAGAAGGTCGATTTAGAATTCTATTTGAAGTTTTTAGTTGTACGATGATAAATAAATCTAGCAATAAGTTGTTATCTAAATTTTTTTTAATATTATACAATTTTATAATATATTGTACCTTTTGATATGTTCTTAAATAATTTTTAGCTTTGTGTATCAGATTTTTAAGTAAGAAATATGTATTTAATTTACATATAAATTTTGTTTGGATTGTCCTGTAGACTTATTTTACACTTTTTTTAACGTTTTGTACTTTCTTATTCATTGTCAAATGATCTTCACTTTGTTATGTCAGATTTCTAGTGTAGAAAATTGTATATTCGATTTTCATATAGGTTTGCTGAATAATGTGTTTGTAAATTTCTACTTGTGTCTTCTCATATCAAGTGTAGTGCATTATAACATGATTTCTTAATAAAAAGGGAAAGAGGATTACTGTTCTTTGATGCATTTTAATTTGGTATTCAATAAACATTACTTTAGGCTGTCCTTTTGAATTTATTGTGTTTTGAATGCCTTTTCCATTAGAATTGGGAATTTTAATAAACTGTCTAATATAGTGATCTTTAGATGTTCACTAGCAGTTGTATAGGTAAGTGAGCAGATCTCTCTAACAAGTAAAAAAACAGGTTATTATTCTTTTGGGCATTTTAAAAATTGGGATTATCAACATTTTGCTAAATTCCTTTGCATTTATTGTGTTTAATATCTCTCCAGTGAGAGTATCAAATTCTAATAGATTTTTAACTATATAGTAATGTCGTAATTTTACATGTTTAAGGTGAACTGGAAAGGTAAACAACTACTGTAAATAAAAATGCATACTGTTCTTTTGAAGCAAATGGTCTTTTTAAAATCTTAGATTCATCAACATTATTTTTAGTTGATTCTTTTCCATTTGCTATGTTTTTAATATCTTCTCCAGTGAGAGTATCAAATTCTAATAGATTTTTGACTATATAGTAATGTCGTAATTTTACATGTTTACGGTGAACTGGAAAGGTAAACAACTACTGTAAATAAAAATGCATTACTGTTCTTTTGAAGCAAATGATCTTTTTAAAATCTTAGATTCATCAACATTATTTTTAGCTAATTCTTTCCCATCTACTATGTTTTTGATATCTTCTCCAGTGAGAGTCTCAAATTCTAATAAATTTTTAGCAACTATATGTAATGACTCCAAATGCTCATTCAATAGGCTTTTTGCTCTTTCAAGGGCAGATGTGACTATGGATTTGACTTCTTCATCTATCAAATTTGCTAAATTATTAGAAATAGTTTCATTTTTATCATCACTATGATATAGTGGGCCAACTTTATCGCTCATTCCCCACTTCATAACCATAGCTTTTGCAAGATCTGTTGCTTGTTTTATATCTGATGATGCTCCGCTTGTTACTTTATGATATCCAAAAATTAGTTCTTCAGCAGCTCTTCCGCCCATTGCTACTGTTAAATCTGCAATCATTTTTTCTCTTGTATGAGATACACGATCTGACTCTGGTAACCTCATTACTAATCCTAAACTTCTTCCTCTGGGGATAATTGTTGCTTTATGTATAGGGTCAGATGCTTCTGTAAAAAATGCAATAATAGCATGTCCTGCTTCATGGTAGGCTGTTAGTCTTTTTTCTTCTTCTGTCATCATTAATGATTTTCTTTCAGCTCCCATCATCACTTTATCTCTTGCATACTCAAAGTCGCTCATTGTGACAATTTTTTTATTGAGTCTTGCTGCTATTAATGCTGCTTCATTTATTAGATTTGCCAGGTCGGCACCAGAAAATCCTGGAGTACCACGTGCAATAGTTCTAATATCTACATCTGGTGCTGTGGGTATTTTTTTAATATGCACGTTGATTATTTTTTCTCGTCCGTTAATATCAGGTATGCCAATAGTAACTTGCCTATCAAATCTTCCTGGTCTAAGAAGTGCTGAATCTAGTACATCTGGACGGTTAGTTGCAGCAATGATAATTACTCCTTCATTAGATTCAAATCCGTCCATTTCAACAAGTAATTGGTTTAGTGTTTGTTCACGTTCGTCATTTCCTCCACCTAAGCCAATTCCTCGATGCCTTCCTACAGCGTCTATCTCATCAATAAATATAATACATGGAGCATTTTTTTTACCTTGTTCAAACATATCGCGCACACGGCTTGCACCTACACCCACAAACATTTCTACAAAATCTGATCCAGATATACTAAAAAATGGGACATTTGCTTCACCTGCAATTGCTCGTGCTAGTAAGGTTTTTCCTGTACCTGGTGAGCCTATTAATAGGCATCCTTTTGGTATTCTGCCTCCTAATTTTTGAAATCTTTGTCTGTGTTTTAAAAAATCTACTATTTCAATTAACTCTTCTTTAGCTTCATCAATACCTGCTACATCATTAAAGGTCACTTTATTACGATTTTCAGTCATTAATTTGGCACGTGACTTACTGAAGTTTATAGTGCGGTTACCTCCTATCTGCATTCGTTTGAGAAATATAAACCATATTATGACAAGTAGTAACATGGGGAACCAGGATATCAATATACTGCTTAATATCCCAAGAAATGTATCTTCAGGTAAGAAAGTAAAGGTGACTTGTTTATTATGTAATGTCTTTATTAAACTGTCGTATACTACGCCAGTTGTTTGGAATTTAGAACTGTCTCTCAATTTTCCAGTAATATTATGCTCGCTTATATTAATGCTCTCTACTTCATTATTATCAATCTTGTTTAAAAATTCTGAGAATGGTAATTTGATGGTATTGCCGTTAATAATTTTGTCATTGAATTGAACATATGCTGCAGCAACCAGAACAATTACTATAATCCAAATTGCTAACCCTTCAATTATTTTTCTCATAGCAAAGGCTCCTTGCTGATAAATTCACTGTAAGTTAAATTAATAAAATTTTGTTTGACTAACACCTCTTTTATTGTGATAGATGACCTAACTTCACCAATATAGTCATTATTACTATTATTTTGTAGAGGGTAAGCAACAATTTTGTTTTTATATTTTAGTGTGGGTAAACAACGTACTGCTTCTCTGTTTAGTTTTTTAAAATTTTTTGGAATATAATTATTATTTAAGCTAGATACAGTCACATTGTCAGGACTAGAGTTGACAATACTGATTTTAAACCTATTATCCCATTCTATTACTATATTTGTAAAAGAGTTAATAGTAAGTTCTTGTATAGCTGATGCTTCTCTAGTAATAGAGATTATATCATTCTGATTTTTTGTAATCTTGCAACCACATAAGGTTTGAGATATTTTGGATTCATTGTTTTGTATTTTATAAAATATATTATTAAGTTTAGCATACCTTGGCTTATATTTTTGTTTGCCAATAGACATAATGGAATATGTTAAGAGCCTTAATGATATTTCTTCTGGAAGGGTTAAAAATACGGTTAGTTTTATATCAATATGTCCTATGGTACTAAACTCTAGACATTCATCGATAGCTAGTCTTACGTAATGTAATATGCAACTTAGAGATCGTCTTATATGTGTTGATGCTGTATAAAGTCTATTAATCAATATTTCAGAATTGTCTGTCATTTCTAACATGTTGCGGTATAAGGTTCTTTTGTACTTTGTATTGTTATTACTTGTATCATTTATCCAGGTGATATTGTTTTTATTTGCATATTGTAGTAATTCTATCCTACTAACATCTAAAAGTGGCCTAAGTATACATATATCATTTAAATATGTGTATTCTTGCATGCCAGCTAATCCATCTAGACCGCTTCCTCTTTCTAACCTGATCATCATAGTTTCTGCTTGATCATTTTTCTGATGTGCTATCATTAAGTAGTTTATTCTGTTTTCGTGACACCATTGCAATAATAATCTGTATCGTATTTGTCTAGCAAAAGATTGTATATTACTTACTGGTAACTTGCCATGCCAATTCAGTATATGGCATTTTAAGTTTAAATTTTGTGAATGTTGAAATACAAATAATGCTTCTTGCTCTGCTTCAGGGCGTAATTTGTGGTTTACTGTTAATACTATAGGAACGTGCTGATTGCAGTATTGAGCTGATAAGTGTAACAGTACCATACTGTCTATGCCTCCAGAAACTGCAACTGCAAAACTATCATGCAAGTTTTGAATTTTTTTTCGAAATAACAGTCCTAAGTCTATCATTAATTCCCAAGTAATAAAAATAAATGGCGGAAAGAGAGGGATTTGAACCCTCGATACAGGATTACTGCATACACACTTTCCAGGCGTGCGCTTTAGACCACTCAGCCACCTTTCCAAGGCTTATACACTATTATAGTTATGAGTTTTTGTACAGTCTAGTAGTAAAAATATTATTAATTTTGGAGTATGTAAGAGCTTTGATTGAAAATCTATGTTTATTTTATATATTTGTGCAGATCAAAAATATATCTGCAGTTGAATTTAATTGTGTTTATATACTTCCCTTTATGTTGTAATGCTTATCCTGTATGTTATATAGGTGGAATCCTGCAACTGTTCAAATAGCATGACTTTTGATTTAGAAATTTCAACATGGACATATATTAGTTAGAATTTTGAAATATAATGTGTTATGTAATTGCTAATCCATGTAAGTTTTATGATTAATTATTTGTAACTGCTAGGAAATATATCTATAGCCTTGGAGATTTTTTTAAATATGTGAATTACAATTTTTTAATTTGTATTGAATTTATATACTAGGGTTTGTCACTTAATACATTATTTTACGTTATTCATGAATTTGTTGGGTGCGTGTGAAAGTTAATTGTATTATTGCTAGCGATGTCAATAAATATGATTAAATTTTGAAGGTTAATCGTCACTAATTGTATATTGACGATACAATATGTATTCAAAAAGAATGTTTATGTAGATAGTGTTAATTTAAATTCTAGAGATGGTTGTTTTATTGTAAGATATTGGAATCTAAAGTTATTCATTACATGTTAATGATTCTATGTACAAACATGTGTTCAAAGGATGTATATATATGAATACAATTTAAGTTAGTGATTTGTACTATGGATTATGGAGGTTCATAAATTTGAATTATAATGGTTCTATGTTACAGGTATGTGGTCAGAAAGACATGTAATTATCTGGCAAAATTTACATATTTATAAATGAGGGTTAAGGTGAGGTCTTGAGGTCAGACTGTTTCCTTGTTGCAAATTTACTAAAGTTCCGAATGTTGTTCATTACATATTAATGATTCTATATTACAAAGGTACGTTCAGAGAAAGAATGTATATCATGTATAAGAGCTTGCGGAGTATAGTGTTTGTTGTTGGGGTATTCTCTTTAGTTTTTACTCTACTTATGCTTGTTCCAATAGCAGTGAATTACTATACTGGATATGTCTGGCAAGACTTCTTTTGTGCATACCTTTTTACTTTTTTTTTTAGCTTAATGTGTCTTTTTTTTGGAAAGTTATCTAATTTAAAAAAGACGGAAGTTTTTATTTTAACAGCTATTGTCTGGATTATTCTATCTGTGATAGCAGCGGTGCCGTTTGTTTTTGAAGGTAAAATTGCTTATGTAGATGCTTTTTTTGAAGCTGTATCTGGCTTAACTACTACTGGAGCAACGATATTAACTGATTTACAGAGCAAGTCTCCGGGAATTCTAATTTGGAGATCTTTATTGAATGCAATAGGAGGGTTAGGAATTATTGTAAGTGGTATTTTTCTACTGCCTTGCTTGAAAATTATTAATTTACATGAGTTATATCACTCTGAATCTTCCGACCAGTCTAGAAGATTTAAATATGGTATTGTTAAGTCATCAATGTATGTTTTTGTTATATATTGTGTATTAATGACTTTATGTTCAATATTATATTGGATTGCTGGGATGTCATGGTTTGATGCTATATGTCATGCAATGTCGACTGTGTCTACTGGTGGTTTCTCTAATTATGATGATTCTCTACAACATTTTAACAGCACATGTATTGAGATTATAGCAGTAGTATTTATGTTATTAAGTGCTTGTCCTTTAATCTTGTATTTAAAAGCTATTACAAAGCAATACTTTTATGATGAACAAGTAATATTTTTTGCTGTAATTCTTTTTCTTTTTGTAATTATATCTATAGTAAGTTGCCATTTTGATGAAATAACGGAAAATTACTCCTTGGTTAACATATTAAGATATTCTGTATTTTCAGTTGTTTCCTTAAGTACTTCTACAGGTCTTGTGAATTGTGATTATAGTAATTGGCATTTTTTTTCTGTGTTTGGCATTTTTATAATGCTAATAGGTGGGTGTAGCGGTTCTACTAGTGGTGGTATTAAGGTTTATCGAGTTGTATTATTGTTAAAAGCTTCAAGTGCTTACGTAAATGATCTTATACATTCTTCTAAGACAACTACTGTTAGATATAATAGGAGATATGTCAATAAAGATTTTATTCATAACACAGGATTATTCTTTTTTTTATATATTACTGTGTTATTTATAGGATGTATACTTTTGTCTAGCACTGGAATTGATTTCATTACTGCTTTTAGTGCGGTAGCTGCTGCTTTTAGTAATACAGGACCTGGTATGGGAGATATAATAGGTCCAAATGGTAATTATTATCACATATTACCTTTAATGAAAGTACTATTGTCTTGTTTTATGTTGATGGGAAGGTTGGAAGTTATTCCATTTTTTGCTTGTGTATGTTTAGTCACAAATAGTCTATGTAAGAGTAGGTCAGCATAGGTCTTTCTTGTGTTTAGAGTCTACACTTATTCATTGGTTTTACGTATCACTGAAGTATTATATTAATTGAAATATATTCATTAATTTTCACATAAAAAATATATTTCCTGAAGATATTAAAACTAGTTTTTACTTATATTTTAAATTTGAAAAAAACTTGATATTCTTTTGTAAGGATATAACATTGAGTACTTAGAGTTAGTAATACTATAAATTTTAATCATTTACCATGTATATTATATGTTACATTCTGCTGTTATTACAGATCCAAGAAGGGGTGTTTTTGCTATTGTAGATCTTGGTTCTACAAAAATAGTTTGTTTTCTATTTAGAATCTCTCATAACAATGATCTTGAAATTATTGGCATAGGGTATAAAGCTTCCGAAGGAATTAGTGGTGGTACTATTACTGATATGGAATCTGCAAAGTGTTCTATATTGTCTTGCATAGAATCAGCAAAGGGAATGGCACAAGAACCAATAATAAGTCAGGTTTTTGTGAATATTTCTGGGTGTGATATTGATTCTGCAAGTATTATTAATGAAATTAGTGTAACAATGCATGAAATTTCAGATGCTGATATTAGAAATATTATGTTGCAAACTTATGATAAATGTCATAACGGACAGGTTGTACTTCATAATATTCCAATAGTGTACTGCCTTGATGATTTAAATAATATTACAGAGTTGAGAGGGTTATATGGAAGTAGACTAAAAGCTAGTATGCATGTAATTACTGCTTCAAAGTCTGCATTGTTAAATATAGAAAACTGTATTACTAGTTGTAGTAATCTAAATGTAGTTGGATGTATAGCAGAACCTTATGCTTCAGGGTTATCATGTCTTACTGATGATGAAAAAGAACTTGGAGCGATGGTTATGGATATTGGTGGTAGGTATACATCTATTGGTATTTTTAATAAAGGAAGATTAATATATGTAGATAGTGTACCTTTAGGTGGTATTCATATTACCAATGATATTGCATATGGATTGTGTATAAGTGTTAAAGATGCTGAACGTATAAAGGTGTTATATGGGGATGCTATGCTAATATCTCCAGATAAAGATGGTATAATAGAAGCTGATATTGGTGAAGATGAAGTTATTTCAGTTGTGCGTTCTGATTTAGGAAAAATAATTAGGCCTAGGGTAGAAGAAATCTTTAATGTAGTAAAAAGTAGGATAGCAAAGCAAAAGAATTTGATTAATAGGATAATAATTACAGGTGGTTCAAGTCAGTTGACTAACATTAAAGAAGTGGCAAGCCACGTATTTAAAAAGCAAGTGAGAATAGGATTACCTATAGAATTAAAGGGGATTACTCATGATTATAAATACAATCCATCATTTTCTGCAGCAATAGGTACAGTTTTATTAATTTCGAATAGAATACATACTAAGAGAAAAAATACACCTAAAAAGGGCAACATGCTAAAGAAATTTTTAAGATTGATTGCGGTAAAAATTGATAAACTAGTGTAATTTTTTCCTTAGATCACGATCTAGTGTAGAAAGAACACCACTGTTATCTTGTTTTTGGTGATCGTTATTGTATTCTTTGATTAATTCTTGAATAGCACTTGTTGCTATATCAACACTATTTAATTTTAATGATTGAACCATCGATGATACCTGGTCAGATATCTTTTGTACAGCTGTATCAAGATGCTTCTCTATAATATGCTCAATATCTTTTTTGTTAGATGAAATGATAAGGTTGTATTCTTCTTGTGCTTTCTTTAGAATTTCAGTGATGGTTTTTTCAGTTTCATAATTTTGAGCTATTGCACTATCTAACAAATTTTGAGATTGTTTTTGAATGTCACAAGGCAACATAACTTCTTGTTTTAGTTTGTTTGACATAGAAGACAGAGATTGTTTGATCTTTTTATACAATGGCCAAAAGGCTGATAAGGCTCCAATGCAAAACGCAAGATTGGTAACGAAATATGTAGATATCATGTTTTCTCCCTATATAATCTAGTAGTTATATCACGTAACTTATTTTTGTCAGCATATTCACTGCCTAATATTTTGTTATAATACGTCAGAGCTATTTCGCATGTAAGATCTATTAATTCTTGTTCTGTTTGACACTTTAAGTTGTACATATGTTCGTCTGCCATACTAGACATTTTCTGTATTTCTTCATCCAACATGGTCATTAGATCCGCATTAGTATTCTTTACCTCTTGAAGAGCAGAACTTATAATCCTGTTTGCTTCAGCTTTTGCTTCATCTAGACTAAATAACTGCTTACTTAATTCGTCTTGCGCAAGGTTTAAGTTATTTTGAACATAATTTATAGCACCTGTTGTAATGGTATACCTTTTTTTTATAACGTTTTCAATCTTTGGTAAAATGTTTCTACTAAGTACTAAATATAAAACACCGAAAGACAAGAAAAACCAAAATAACTGAGAAGGATAAGATGTTACATCTAATTGAGGTATTATATCCATAGTCTACGCTAAGCTACAAAAATTAATAATAGGGCTAAAAGAAAAGAGAATAAACCCATAGCTTCAACTAAAGCAGCGCCTGTATAAACATATTTTTTTAATTTATCTTCTGTTTCGGGATTACGTGCTAAACCATTAAGCATAGTAGAAAATATATTTGCCACTCCTAAAGCAGAAGCAACCATACCAAAAACACTCAACCCTACAGCAATAAACTTCAAAGATTCCATATACTCCTACCTTTATAAAAAGCTAAGTTTATTATAAGTACATAGATATACGAAGTCAATTGATAAAATTTAGTGTTCATTGATTGCATCTGATAAGTACACGCAAGTTAATACTGTGAATATATATGCCTGTAATATTGCAACAAATATTTCAAATCCAATTAAAATAACAATGAAAATCATAGGTAGAGGGGTAAGAAATATATTCATTTTTATTACAAACCCTGCTATTACTTTGATTATAGTATGTCCTGCTATCATATTGGCAGCAAGACGTATTGATAAACTTATAGGACGTGCACAATATGCAAACAGTTCAATAAAGACCATCATTGGAGCCAACCAGCCTGGTGTACCCTTTGGTAATAATATACGTAGAAAGTGTGTTCCCTGATGTTTGAACCCTATTACTGTTACACTAATAAATACAACCATAGACATTGCAAATGTTACTGCAATGTGGCTAGTTACAGTAAACCCTAATGGTAAAATACCTAATAAATTACATGTTGCGATGAATATAAACATTGTAAAAACTAAAGGGATATATTGTAACCCTTCTTTGCCAACATTACTTTCTATTGTGGAAACAATAAAGTTATAAATCATTTCAATGATTAATTGTATTCCATTTGGTAAGATACTTTCTTTTCTTAATCCAACATAACAAAAAAGAGAAATTATAAGTGTAGATAATACCATAAATAATGATGCATTGGTAAAATCTATATTGTACCCACCAATGCTAGGTAACTTAAATATAGTTAAAATTTTAAACTGATCTAAAGGGTTTGCTGACATTCATGCTCCATACAAACACAATAATTATTATAAGTATCATACTTTAATCATATCAATTGCAGAGAGTTAGTCAATTGGAGTTATGTTGCTATTAAAAATTATATGATTTCTTAATGTAAATTTTTGAGTGAATGTATATGATATTTATGATACAAAGAAAATTGTAAGTATTGTAAGATTATTGTTCATATCAATTATTGATTGAAGATAGGGATGTGAATTATTTCTTATTGTACTTTTTATTATGTAGTTGCATTATAACAACACCTTATGTTTTGATAAAAATCAATGATTTTATAAATAACTAAGAATTGTGAGAAATACAGAGAATCTTTTTATATAGTGCTGTGTGTGTTTAGTTGGTGGTGAAGTATCATTAATTATAGGTAAATTATATTATTTTGAATAAGTAAATAACTAAATTTTTATGATTAGTAATTTTATACCTAAATGTTATGACTTATGTATGATCATTATTAAAGATTATATTGTGAAGATAATAGTCATTAGTACTAGTAGGTGGTAAATCAGTTCCTACAATATAGAAGTAAAGTAGTGTATAGAAATTAGTGATATGAAAAAGGTGTAGACTCATAAATTAATAGTATACTTTCTTTAATAAATAAAATGTTTTTTGTGTTAAAATTTATTAGATGTATAATAAGTTAACACATTGCTTGTCTCTTTGTTATGTATGATAGCTTTCTAAAGCAAGTTCTAGTTGATCAGAATTTTTGTGCATTGGAATCAGTAGTCAGTGCAATAAAGAGTATGCATGTTGGTAGAAAGATATGTGACAATATATGTGATATAGTTAAACAATATGGTAATAATGGTTTTATAGTTACAGATGTTGATATTGTTTCCCTATTAAGTAGGGTTGTGCTTGATAATTTTAAACATTTTATTATTCCGCGTTGGTCTTGTGCTTCTCAAAAATTAGTGGAGTTAATTAAAGAAAAATCTCAGGATTCAGATGTTTTAGTATCTTTTGGTAGTGGTACAATTAATGATATTTGTAAATATGTGAGTTACATTACAGATAAAAGCTATATATCATTTCCAACAGCTCCTTCTATGAATGGTTATACTTCGTCTAATGCATCTATAATGCTGAATAATGGGTCTAAGAAATCATTACAATCTCATTTACCTAAAGCTATATATATAGATATTGATATTATCGTCAATGCTCCGATGAGATTAATAATAAGCGGATTTGCTGATTTCATTTGTAGATCTACAGTACAAGCAGATTGGTTATTGTCACATTTATTGTTAGGAAGTGACTATACTGAGTTACCATTTTTAATTAGTAAAGAAAGTGAAAATGCATTAATCAATGACTATTTAGGATTAATAAAACGTGATGAGTATAGTATTATGGTTTTAATGCAGGCATTGCTTTTGTCAGGATTAGGTATGTTTATTGTAGGAGGAAGTCAATCTGCTAGTCAAGGTGAGCATATGATTGCTAATACTATAGAACTTTTACAAAAAAATGATATGCCCTTCTTTCATGGTGAATTGATTGGTGTAAGTATGGCGACTATGACATGTTTACAACATAGAATGTTGAAATCAGCACCAAGGTTTTATCCTACCTTGATGAATGATGGAAATGTAAAACAGTATTTTAATGCACAATATGCTAAGGAATTCTGTGATATACTGGCTCAGAAATTTATTAATCAACAAAAAGCAGATTACTTAAATAGCTTGGTTAGAGATAGATGGTCTTTTATTGTTGAGGAGATTACAGAAAAGACATTATCTAATGTGTTAGTGAAAGAAATGCTGATTAATATAGATTGCCCAAATAAACCAGAACACATTGGATGGAATGCTAGTAAATATAGTAAGGCAGTAGAATTTGCGTTTGTTACTAGACCAAGATTTACGTTTCTTGATATTGCACATCATGCTAGGTTGCCAATAATCGAAAATATATGAATTAGAATCATGTATTTTAAAGTGAATTAATACTATTTTTGAAGTGATTTGTAAGTGATGATCAAAAATATATCCTGAGTTTGTGTAATATCATGGTGGATATGTGATAGGTTATAAAGCATAGTGTTTAATTATAAAACAAAATAATGTGCTAATATGGATTGTTTAATTATATATTACTTATTAAAGGTTTTGGGTAAGTGTTTTTACCATTACTTTGGTATTTATATTTCAAATGTGTTGAGTAAATATATAAGTTGTAACACATTACTTTTAAGTATATTTTAAAGAATGTGTGCGGATCTTAGAATATCTTTATAATTATTTTAATGATTTGCATTTTATCAGATCATTTTAATTTTTATATAGAAAATAGTATTCTGATGATTTGTATAATTTTGTACTTATAAACCTATGGAATGTAACTTTTTTAAAGTTATAGGTATTCAATTTGTTAAAGTGAATGAGTTTAAAATAAATTCTTATTTATTTCTGATTAGTATAGCCAGTTTTTACATGCCGTAAATTTGTTTTGTATGTATTAATTTCATTTAATTTACTGTAAGATAAATCTGCATTCTCTAAATTGGCATTGGAAAAATCTACATTTTTAAGCTGTGAATTTTCAAAATGGGAAGATTGTAAATTCGTATTAGAGAAATTGACATTTTCTAGGTGTAAACCTGAAAAGTTTGCATTCTTTAATATAGAATTTGAGAAATTTGCATTATTTAAGTTTATTTTTCTGAAGTCAAAATTGGAAAAATTGACATTAAATTCTTTATTGTTTGTTATAGCATTCTGTAAATCTTTAATAGATGTTATTGCTTGGTTAGCAAGGTTTTTTAAAAGGAAGTTCTTATTATTGATAATAATTGTATTTTCAATATCACAATCATTAATTAGAAAATTAGTGAGAATATTTCTATGAATGCTAGATCCAACTATATTTGAATTGTTTATCTTTGCAGACTCTAAATTATTAGTGAAAAAGCTGACTTTGTATATTTTATTATTATTAAATATTGCGAACTCAAGGTTGCTGTTACTTATATTGCTATCTTCTATTGTTGAGTTAGACCATAGTGTATTTGTTGCATTTACTTTATCATATGTGCCATTTTTAATGGTGTTATTATCTATAACTGCAGAAGTCAATTTACTTGAATAGATGGTAGAGTTATTCCATTTTGAATTTTTTATTAATACCATTGTGAGGTCAGAATTTGAAAAAATTGTATTGTTGATGGTTGCATTATTTAAAATAGCATACTTCATATTTGATTTTGTGATATTAGTGGAGTTAAGAAGAACTTCTTGCATGTCTGATTCTTCTATGCTGACGTTACTTAAATCTGCGTTGCTTAAATCTGCATTGGATAGTATAGCATTATTTAAATTCACTCCAACTAGTGTTGCATTACTCATACGTACTTTGTGTAAATTTGTGTTGTTAAGGTTAGTATAATGGGCATCTACGAGGTGCATGTTTGTATTACTTAAGTTAGCATTGTGAAAATTTGCAGAAGAAATGTTTGATACTTCCATATTACTGTTACTTAAATTGCTTCCTGTCATGTCTGATGAATCTAAGTTTACGCCATATAAGATAGTATTTGTTAAATTTGAAAATTGAATTTTTGAGTTATGTAAATTTGCTCCAAAGAAATTTGAATTTGATAAGTTACAATTTTGAATTACTATATTTTCACCTTCAATATCGTGAAAATTTGCTTTTTCTATTCTAGAGTTGAATATTGAGACTAGTGTTAATTCTGTTTCAGAAAAATTTGTGAGTAATCCATTTATTTCTGTTAAGGTGGAATAACGCATATCTGAATTACTGAAATTTGTATTATTAATCTTTGATTGTGTAATTGTGGTTTTTTGCAGATCTGCAGATGTAAAGTTAGCAAAATTTAAGTTTGAGTTTTTTATATTAGATTTACTGAAGTTTGCATTGATAAAGGATGCTCCTTGCATATTAGCATCTATAAAAGTAGAGTTGGATAGATTAGCTCTAGTGAAATTTGCGTGTAGTAGGTTTACATTATTAAATACTGATCCTCGAAGATCTAGATCACTAAAGTCTGCTCCAGATAGATTATTACCAAATTCTTTTTTAAAGTCTAAAGGTATTCCTTTAGCATGACATTTTATTATAAAGCTTACAAAATCTTCTTTAGTATATGGGGTACGCTTTACAGTAAAGAAGTTTTCTTGGTTTATGGGTTCATTTTGATCTTGATTGGTAGTATTAGCAAAACATACATTAGTATTCAAAAATAGAGCATATATTATTAAAATTGTAAAGATATGTTTTATGTAATGTTTCATAATATACTTGTATAGGTTGATAATATAATACAGCTCATTATAGGTAATAAATCTCATAAAATTGTTAATGTTAATTTTGCTATTGTATATTTTTTATTAGATATAAAAAATAGATTATTTTATTCCATTTTGGGTTTTCTTGCATAATATAGTTTTGTAATTTCAAAATTTATGAGATTAATGTGATGTTTATCTACTATTTTTGGAATGTTGTTTTATGTATAGATAGGTATTTATTGGTAGATATAGTGAGAATGAAAAAAGTTACGATATAAGTTTGTATAGGATTTTTAGATAGTAGAATTATAAATTAAAGTGCTGTTTATTTATTATTTTTAATATTCTTATTGTTAATTATATGATATCTGTAGGTAAGCATGGTAGCGGTGGAAGCAACATTTTTTGTAATGCTTATGGATGAAGATTTATGTTTTCATACAGCATGAGTATTATAATCTAAATATATTAGCTTACTTACAACAAGATAAATAAAAGGTAGTAATAGTATGTGGTTAAGGCTAATTGTTGTTTTTATTATTCCCTTTTCTACAATGGTTTTTCTTGGTACGTGGCAAATATTTAGGCTGAAGGAAAAAATCGATATTATTACCACTATGCAAGCTCCACCCACTAAATTATTATCTTATGATTTAGTAAAACAGAGTTATAAAAGTATAAAAGTAAATGGAGCTTTTGATAATGATCATCTGTTTTTTGTTTTTGCTGGAAGGTTAGGTTATTATGTATTGCAACCGTTTCATTTGAGTGATGGTAAGTATATATTAGTGAACAAAGGTACAGTGTTAGATAAGATGAGCAAATTTGAAGTTCTTAATGCTACTCAGCTTGATATTCAGGGAATTCTGTATTGTGATAGTTATAAAAAAATCGGGTGGTTTGTTAAAAATGATATTGATGCTAATGTTTGGTTCTGGTTCGATATAAAAAATATGATGAAGCAAATTAAAATTCCTTTGGAGAGTTGTATAATATGGGCTGATAATACAGTGGCTTTTGATGGTATAACGGCTAATGTTCCACTAAAAATTAGAAATGATCATCTTGAATATATTGTTACTTGGTATTTATTAGCATTGATATGGCTAATAGGTTATATATGTTTATGTTGTTATAAATGAACTTAAGGTAAAGTACTTAACAGTGAAGGAGTAACGTTAAGGATAAGTTTTTAGTTAATGATTTTACATAACAAAACATTAATTTTTTGTAATACTAAAAAGGTGTTGTAACTTTTTATTAGATGATCTTTATTTTTGTATTGAAATTTATGTGTATAATATGTGCTGATATAGGTTTTTTATAAAGTACTATTCCTATATTTAGACTAGGGAAGTATAATATTGTATTCCTTTTTTCCGATTTTATAACAAAATTATAATTGTGTCGAACATGGGTTAAGCAAAGAAGATATTAATTTTGTAGTATAAGTGTTTCTTGTTTGAGTGCCTTTTCTATATTAAGACTTATATACATGGGGTGTGTTCTATATAGAAGTTTTGTAAATGCGGTCTTTGTAGTAAAGATTTATGCTTAATAATTTATGATGTCGAATTAAGTTTCTTACGAGTTTGTAATAGCACTATTATTACGAACAAACATCCACCAATGATGGCCATAAGTCCACCAATTGTAAAACAGTACTTTGCAATTTTTGATGCTGTGTCAGGTAAGTATGTTACTTTTCTTAGAGCTCCGTATCCACCTAACCATTCTAATCCAGTTATATGTAAAAGTTGACCTAAGCTGTATATGTAAATTTGAAGATTAACATAAAAGCTATTTGTACTCCCGAAATTCAATTTTGGTAAAAGCCAGTAAATGAACCCCATGAATACCAGAGTCATTCCAACAATAGATCCATGATAATGTGCAGGTATTGTTACATTCCCATGAATACTTAGTATTCCTAGTATACCACCATAGCTAAATAGTAAAGTTGTACATAGTAAACTATGGTAATTGTATTTTAATAATGTTTTGAAATTGAATAGTGTCAAGATGAATAAAAATGCGGGTATTATTCCTCCCAGAATACGCATGTGCCATGTAAAAAAATCCATCGTAAATTGAGAATCAGCGGGGTGATATATGTATATAATAGGTCCTATAATAGCTGATGAAGTATTTATTATAAATATAATATTGATTACATTTGTGTTCAGTAACTTGTTACTTGTTCCTAACATAATGAAATATACTATTAGTAATGCTTGGCTGAAAGCTATTTGCAGTATATGTCCTCCTCCCCAAAATATATTTTCATAAAAAGACATGATGTGTAAATCATTGGTTGTATGTATTGTATAGTAAGACATAGTGAAACATAAGATAGCACATATGAGTATTATTGAAATACCGTGTACTCCCAATGATATGCCTTGAGGGATATGTAAGTTGTGACATTTGGTTGATAATATTGAGTAGAAGAGTATGCTTATAATGAATGTTGATAATCCTAATAAAAAACATAGGTTGTTTATCACTGGAATATAATTGTTTTTTATCGGGTCTGCATTAGGAAAAAGGACAGATAGCACCATTAGGAATGTACCAATAAATGCAAAGTAACATAGATATTTGAAACATTTTGCGTACTTATTGGTGGAAATTATTAAACTTGATATTATAGAAATAATTGAGGATGCCCATACTAGTACTGATAAATTTACATGTATTACTAATGATGTGTCAAAAACTTTATCTACGTCTGTAATGAAAAATTTTGATATAGGAAGTCTAAGCAAAATAACAAATATAGATAAGAGTCCAGATATTGCTAAAGCAGATATACCTAATAATAACCACTTACGACATAATTTTATATTATAGTTATTTATGTAAGACATGAATATGCACAATATTCTTAAAGAGTAAATTATAAATCTACTATTAAAATAGACAAGAATATTTGTATGATGTTGAATTTAGTAAAATGGTTTTTATGATCCATACTTTATATAAATTACATGTATAAAAATGATCTACAGGAAGTGTGGAGGTATTCATAATTGAGAATGTTTTAGAATTGTTATTATGTGACATGTTTGAACAGTACATAAGCTTTAATATAAATATTGAAGTTATTGAGATTATTATTATTATAGGGTGGAGTATGAGATAATATGCATTATGGTTGGTTATTTTAGAAGGGCTTTGCCTAATTTGTTAACTATATTTAGAATATTTGCGATTCCTGCAATAGTATGTAGCTTTTATATTGGTGATAATAACTCAAATTACATTGCATTTATTATTTTTATTTTTGCATGTATTACAGATTTTTTTGATGGTTATTTAGCACGTATATGGCAGACACAATCTAAATTTGGCAAGCTATTCGATCCAATTGCTGATAAACTTATTGTAGCTGCAGCTGTGATTATGTTGATTTATATTGGTAAAATTACAGGGCTAACTATTATTCCTGTAGTTGTGATAATTTGTAGAGAGATTTTGATTTCTGGCTTAAGAGAATTTTTGATTTCTATGAGTGTTGAACTTCCTGTTATTAAGGTAGGAAAGGTCAAAACATTTATACAGATGTCTGCTATTGCTATGTTAATGTTAAATGATAGTGTAATATTATACATTGGTGAAATGATACTATATTTGGCAGCTGTGTTAACTATGTATTCTGCATATCTTTATATTTGTGTAGCTCTAAAACATATATAATCATAAGAGTAATTGTTCTGCTATTTTATATCTTACTAAAGAGACTCTCTTAGAGTGTTGGCCGGATATATATATATATCCATATTAATGCTACTGCTAAAAACTAATTGTATCTATTACAAAATTTTATAATGCTATAGCCTCTATATTTATGTATGGTTTGACATTGGCATTAGTTTAGTAAAAATCATCTATTGTGATGATAAAAATTTCTAATGTAAAATATTGTTAGATACTACCAAATTAATTAATACCTATTACAAATCTTGGAATAACTACCATATTTACTTATAAGGTTGTTATTAGAAATAATTTAATAAAGATTCAGCTGTCAGTGGTAAAAATTTCTAATGTTAGTGAAAAAAATGGCAATCTTTTTATTGTTTGTTTCTTCTATTACTTCTTGGTCTCGTAGTGATCCTCCAGGTTGGATTATTACACTTATGTTCACAGATGCACTTAGTAATATGCCGTCTGTAAAAGGGAAGAATGCATCGGATGCTAAATTAATTTAATAAAAAGTCAGTATCAGTGATAAAAATTTCTAATGTTAGTAAAAAACATGACAATCTTTTTATTGGTTGCTTCTTCTATTACTTCTTGGTCTCGTAGTGATCCTCCAGGTTGGATTATTACACTTATGTTCACAGATGCACTTAGTAATATGCCGTCTGTAAAAGGGAAGAATGCATCGGATGCTAAATTAATTTAATAAAAAGTCAGTATCAGTGATAAAAATTTCTAATGTTAGTAAAAAACATGACAATCTTTTTATTGGTTGCTTCTTCTATTACTTCTTGGTCTCGTAGTGATCCTCCAGGTTGGATTATTACACTTATGTTCACAGATGCACTTAGTAATATACTGTCTGTAAAAGGGAAGAATGCATCGGATGCTAAATTAATTTAATAAAAAGTCAGTATCAGTGATAAAAATTTCTAATGTTAGTAAAAAACATGACAATCTTTTTATTGGTTGCTTCTTCTATTACTTCTTGGTCTCGTAGTGATCCTCCAGGTTGGATTATTGCACTTATGTTCACAGATGCACTTAGTAATATACTGTCTGTGAAAGGGAAGAATGCATCGGATGCTAAATTAATTTAATAAAAAGTCAGTATCAGTGATAAAAATTTCTAATGTTAGTAAAAAACATGGCAATCTTTTTATTATTTGCTTCTTCTATTACTTCTTGGTCTCGTAGTGATCCTCCAGGTTGGATTATTGCACTTATGTTCACAGATGCACTTAGTAATATACTGTCTGTGAAAGGGAAGAATGCATCGGATGCTAAAACTGCTCCTGTGCAATCCAGGGCTTTCTTTATTGCAATTTCAAGGCTATCAACACGACTCATTTGACCAGCTCCAACTCCAACTGCACGATGATCTTTTGCGATGACAATTGCATTAGATTTTACATATTTACATACTTTCCATGCAAATAGTAGATTAGAAATGGTCTCATCTGATACTGGAAAGTTTGTAACTTGTATTAAGTCTTCCTTTGATATCTGATTTGTATTACTTTCTTGTAGCAAGAATCCATTACTGACATTTTTAATTATATATTTTGGTGAGTTATATTCTGTAGATAGTATAACACGTACATTTTTCTTCTTTTGTATGATTTCCATTGCTTTGTCTGTAATTGATGGACCAATTACTACTTCAATGAAGATTTTGTTTATTTCTTGTGCTATGTCTTCGTTAATTTCTCTGTTTAGTGCAACAATACCGCCAAAGCTACTTTTCGGGTCACAAGAAAAAGCCTTGTTATATGCAGTTGTGATGTCGTCGGCAATGGCTGCACCACAAGGATTACTATGCTTTATAATTACTGCTGCTGGTTGTGTAAATTCTGCTACTATATTTACAGCAGACTCTATGTCTACTATATTATTATAACTTAACTCTTTTCCGTGTAGTTGTTCCAGAGGATATTTATTTTCCGAGCTACTGTAAAATGCACCTTTTTGATGTGGATTTTCTCCACACCTGAGAGTTTGTACCTTTGTTCCATGTATAATAAATGTTTCAGGTAAAATATCATTACTATCTTTGCTTATCCAATTATATATATTACTGTCATAAGCTGAAGTGATAGCAAAGGCCTTAGTGGCTAGGTGTTTCCTATATGTTAAAGTTGTGGAATTTTGATTATTAATCATTTCTGTTTTTAATGTATCATAGTCATTGATATCTGATATTACTGTGACATTATGAAAGTTCTTTGCACCAGATCTTAGTAAAGTGACTCCTCCTATATCTATTTGTTCTATTATCTCGTTTTCGGTTGAAGTTTTAATATTTGCAATTTGAGAGAAGGGATATAAATTTACAACAACTAAATCTATATCATGTATCCCTAAGTTTAGAGCTTCTGCAGCGTGTGTATTGCGGTTACTTAGTATCCCCCCATGAATTTTTGGATGTAGACTCTTTACTCTACCACCCATTATTTCTGGAAAATTTGTATAATCAGATATCTCTGTTGCTTGTAATCCTGCATCCAATAAAGTTTTATAGGTGCTAGTTGTTGCAATAATCTCTACCTTTTGTTCAATTAGAAATTTTGCAAGTTCTATGATATTTATTTTATTATATACAGATATAATTGCTCTTTTTATTTTCATATTTTTCTACATTAATATACACATTAAAAAAATCACACTGCATTTTGCTTAATCATTGCTAGAATTTGTGCTTCCGCTACAAGTGTATCCTCTACATGTGCATAACACTGAAACCTGCATGTATTTTTTCTCCTATGTATGACACTTACTTTAAAAATTAACGTATCACCTGGAATCACAGGTTTGCGAAATTTTGCTAGCTCTATTGACATGAAATATACTGAATAGTTCTGCATGTTGTGTTTTTGAGTGTCAGATATTACACATATTATACATGCTTGTGCCATAGCTTCTACAATAAGTACACCAGGCATGATTGGATTACCAGGGAAATGGCCAATAAAGAAAGGTTCATTAAAAGTAACGTTTTTTATTGCTATTACAGATTCATTAGGTGTGCATGCAGTTACTTTATCAATTAACAAAAAAGGATATGAATGTGGTATCATCTTTATGATTTCTTGAATATTGAACTGCATACAAATTCCTTAATTAATGTATCATTTCTTTATTTCTATGTTTGGTAATTCTTTATTCAATCTTTCTAATACTTCGTTAGAAAAATCTATACCATCAGCAGCGTAAAATACTTGATTCTTCTTCATTAAAAACAAGACTAAACTAACATTTTGTTCCTTTGCTATCTTAGCTGAGATGTTTTTAATCTTGTTGTAAACCATCTCCATAGCATTCATGTACATGTTTTCTAATTCTGAGCCTTTTATAGAAATGTCTTGTTGTAGATTTGATACCTTTGTTTTAAAATCTGCAACCTTCTTTTCAAAAGCCTCAGCACTTAAAATAGCTTTTTGCTTGCTTAAATCTTCTTCGATTTTATGTAATTCTTCTTCTCTTGCTGCAAAACTTTTCTGTAATTCTGCTCTTTTATCGTCTAGTTGTGTTCTAATGCTTTTTACTGATAATGCTTCAGATATAATTACATCACGGTCAATAAAAGCTATAGGGATGCTCTGATTATCTTTTGCCAGAACCTGACAGGTTAAACCAAATAGTAGTATAAAAACAGTTGAAAATAATCTTAATCGCATAAATACCTCTTTTTTTTATTGCATTGAAAATCTTATCATATCTGTAATATCGTAACCTTCTTTTAATATAGGGAACCCAAAATCTAATCTCATTGGCCCAAATGGGGAACGCCATGAAAAACCAAAGCCAACAGAAAGTCTTAATGATTTATTCTCATGGTATTCTTTATCTGTGTAGTCAAGGCCAAATAAAGTTGCTGCATCAATGAAGAGAGAGCCTTTTATTCCCAAATCATCTGGTAGCCCTATAGGAAAATCAACTTGGTTAATCATATTAAAGTAGAATTTTCCACCTAATGCATCTAATGTATTTTTATCTCTTGGTCCTATACCTGATGCATGAAACCCTCTAATTTCATTGCTTCCTATTATGAAACGTTGATTTATCTTTACTTGTTCATTGCTTTTATATGAAAAAACGTATCCCATAGAAGTTTTTACACTTAGAAGAATATCATTGTTAACTTTTGGGAAAATCTCTCTGCTATAATTAATCGAACCTTCAGTTTTAATGTAATGTAATGTTCCACCTAAACCGGAAAAACTTTGGTGAAGCTTAATAAGGTATCCATCTTTAATTTTAGACAAGTTATCAAATTTGCGAAACTGCAAGGAATATCCAACAGATGAATCAATATTTCTACCAGCTTGTTCTTTGATTAACTCAGATGCAGTGTCATTAACATTATATACGTTTACATGCCTATAAGAATAATTCAATGAAAGATTGAGATCATCAGTTATATCATGTGATGTGTGTAACATAAAGCCAGCATTACTACTACTAAAAGCAGCTTCTGTATTACCTGTAAATTTAGTACTTGGATTCATAAGATTTGGAGAATCTTTACCTCCTGGTTTGTTTTGATGTGCATAAAATAAACCAAATCCTATTGCTGAATCAGTGTCCGAAAAATTTGGTACTATGAAATCAATACTACTAGACAAGGAAGAAGTAGATTTTTCTGCTTGTAAAGATAGTATTTTTCCAGTGCCAAGTAAATTTCTCTCTTGTATGTTTACTTTGCCTACAAGCCCAGTAACGCTAGAAAATCCTGCTGATACAGCAAATGTACCAGTACCTCTTTCTTTGACTTGAAAAGTCAAATCAACTAAACTGTCGTTTATTTTATGATTTTCTACATTTACAGATTCGAAAAAACCTAATCCTAATATATTTTTATAAGATCTGCTGATGACACTAGCATTATATATGTCACCTTCAGAAATATTCAGCTTCCGCCTAATTACTTGATCCAAAGTGGTCTTATTATTAGTAATGCTTATCTTATTAATATAAACTTTATTTCCTGTATATATTATGTAATCTATATCAACTACATCATCTTTTATACGGTATTCATGTTTTATATCTGAAAAAAAGTTACCATTATTATTTAAATGTTGAGTGATTTTTTCGATAGAATTATTAATGGATTCTCGATTAAATATATCTCCATTTTTTGATAATATAAGATTCTGGATTTCTTCCTTTAATTGTTGATGATTGTTGACTTGTTTATCTATAATTATATTGCTATTACCAAATTTATACCTTATTCCTTCTTCAAGAGAAAAAATAAGATTAATGTTATTATCATCTCTCATTTCTGGTACTATGGATTTGATCTTAAAATCTATAAAACCTTTAGATGTGTAAAAGTTATATAAACCTGCTTGGTCAAGCATTAACCTTTCAGAAGTGAATTTTGTATTACTATTGAATATTTTATAAGGATAATATTCAGTTGATTGTATGACTTTTTTGAGTATGCTATCTGGAAAAAATTTATTCCCAATAAACCGGATAGTTTTTATTTTTGATGTTGGTCCTTCATTTATTTTGATAATTATGTCTATTTTATTGTTTTCGAGCTCTTTTATTTCATAATCAATTTTTGCACTTAACTTACCTTTACTTTGGTATAATAGTAACAAGTTTGATATATCTTGTTGTAGCTTTGATTTTGTGAAAACTGCTAACTTTTTTAATTTTAGAATGTCATTTAGCAAATCCTTTTTGTTAAATTCTTTGTTCCCATAAAAAACTATGTTATTGATAACAGGATTTTCCTTTACATTAATTACTAAATAATTGTCCTTATTAACATGTACTTCAACATGTGAAAATAATTGTGTTAAGTATAGGTTCTTAATAATTTGATCAATAGTGTCCTGTGTTACATTATCTTGTAAATTAACTTTTGAGTAAAAATATATAGTTTTATAATCTAGCCTATGATTGCCATTGACTTGAACTTGTTTAACTTTAGTGTTTAAAACCTCTGCATTTGCAAAAGAAGAAGTAAATAATACTAAAATAATAATAATAACGTATCTCATAAAACTACTTAAACATACTTTTTATATCATTAAATGTGGCAAGAATCATTAAAGATAACAGAAGCATTAACCCGATGGTAGATATACATTGCTGGTATCTAGGATTGAGTTGTTTACGTCGTAATATAGCTTGAACAAAATATTGAAAAATATGTCCCCCATCTAACATAGGAACTGGTAGTAGATTCATTATGCCCAGATTAATAGAAATCATGGCCATGCACAACAATACTTCATTATGTTTTACTGATTCTCCAGAATATTGGGCAATGCGTATAGGACCACCTAATTCAGAAATACTACGTTTTCCTGTTAACATTTGTCCCAAAATCTGAAAGATTGATTTTGATAACAGATAAGTGTAATTAATAGATTGAACAAAAGCATTACTAATACTTAGTTTTTGAAATTCATAATTACTGAATGTATTACTTATTGTTACCCCTAAAAATGGCCTTTTTTTTACGCTGCCGAACAGTCCTTTTTCTTCCTTGATAGTTGGCTTAACTTTGATATTATGAATATGTCCATCACGCGAATATTCTATAGTTAACTCTTGGTTATCTTTTGTGTATTTTTCTATATGCTGCTTGATTTCCTCAAACCATTTAATCTGATGGTCATTGATTTTGAGTATTATATCTCCTGGTGCTAATCCAACATGTTCTGCTACGCTATCTTGTACTATACCTCCAATAACAGAATTATGCTTCATCATGCCTTTAGTAGTAAAGAACATCATAAGTATTACTATAGCAAAAAGCAGGTTTGCTAATGGTCCAGCAAAGACAATAAAGAATTTTTGATATAAAGGCTTTTCACAAAATGCAAACAACTTGTCTTCTTCGGATAAATGCTGAGAACTTGCTCTAGCCCCAGATGGGTCGTCATCTCCTAACATTTTTACATATCCACCTATTGGTATTACACTAAATTTCCACCTTGTTCCGGATTTGTCGTTAATCCCAAATAACTCTGGTCCAAACCCTATAGAAAAAACTTCGACCTTCACATTGCATAGTTTTGCAACAATATAATGACCATATTCATGAACAAAAACTATAACAGACATTATAATAAGAAACGATAGCAAATAGAATGAACCGTTATTGAGTACATGATACAGATTATCAATAATACTTGTCATAGGTAGAATACTACATGTCATTAAAACTAAGTTGGATGATATAGTATATTTATATGGTTGACAACATAATATGTAATAATTTTAATTGGAAGATTTGAGAGATATTAGACACAAATTTTATGAATGAATTGCTAGTGAAACGTAAGGAATTATTGTACAGGAGTTTACATAGAGGGTGCAAAGAAATGGATATAATACTTGGTAATTTTGCTTCGCATTACATTCATCTCTTATCTTCTGAAGACATTGGTAAATATGAGACAATTGTGAGTACTAATGATCATCAGCTTTATAAATATATTATAGGACAGGAGCCAATTCCACAGTATTTAGATAATAACATTATGAAAAGTATTATAAACTTTAATGAATCGTTAGTAAGGTCGAAGTTTTTAGATTAGCATAAGTAATGTGTAATATGTTTGATCTTGTTGAGAAATATTTATTAGTATTTTGTATCAGTTATTGGTAATCTTTAACATGTTTGTTAATTATTGAATTTATTATATAAATAAATTAGAATATGAAGCTGATTATCAATTATCTAGTGAAGAATAAATAATTTTATTTTTTTATGTTAATTTAAAAATAAAATTGTATTTTTAGTGTTAATACTTTTTTAAGTATACAAACTTATAGTTGCTATGTGTGTCTTCTTAATAAATTTATAATTAATATTATGTCTGTTTAAAATGTTATAAATATGTTTTTTAATGCTGATTCAATATATATTTTAATATGTGCTTTGCTTGGTGGTATTATTTTAAATTGTATGCCATGTGTGTTTCCTGTCTTATCATTAAAAATAATGTCAATGATTAAAAATGCTCAGAATGGCAAAGTGTCACTAAAAGCTGATGGAATATCATATACTCTTGGAGTTATGGTTAGTATGTTTCTATTGTCTTCGGTGCTTTTAGTGTTACGTCATTTTGGCTATCTGATAAGTTGGGGATATCAGATGCAATCTCCAATATTAATTACTTTATTGATGTATGTAATGTTTTTGATGGGATTATCTTTTTCTGGTTTTTACGATTTGCCATTTATTGTTCCTAGTTTTAATAAAGTTAAATCTAAAGAAGGATTAATAGGTAGTTTTATTGTAGGGATATTATCAACATTTATTGCTACTCCGTGCACTGCTCCTTTTATGGTATCTGCTGTCACTGTTGCTTTAAATCAACCAAATCTCTATTCATTGTTGATTTTTCAAGTGCTTGGTTTTGGAATAGCATTACCTTATTTATTATTGTCATTTTTTCCAGGGTTATTGAAGCTCACTCCTAAGCCAGGTAGATGGATGGAAATTTTACAAAGGTTTTTAGCTTTTCCACTTTATTTTTCTGCCGCATGGTTGCTCTGCATCTTAATAAAGCAAGAGGGACCAGAAATATTATTTGCTGTGTTGTCTTGTGCTATATTGATTGTTATGGGGATATGGATTATGAAATTTATAAGATCTTGGAAGCCTATGAGTAAATTTATAATTTGCTTATGTTTGTTGTTTATAGCAATTTCTCCTTTGTATTTTGAGTCAGTAAAAGAATTTGTAATGAAACATAAAGAAGAGAAGCATATTGTAGTAGTGGAGTTTTCTCAAACAAAGTTAGAGCAACTTCTTAAAGCAAAAAAGACGGTGTTACTGTCTGTAGGTGCAGATTGGTGTTTGACATGTAAGGTTAATGAGAGAGTTTTTCAATTAGACACTATAAAAACTTTATTTATGAAGAAAAGTATTTACTATATGAAAGGTGATTTAACTTCTAAGAATCCTGAGCTTACAGATTATATTAACCAACTAGATAAAAATAGCATACCACTTTATGTATTGTATGTTAATGGGGTTAAGGTTAAAGTTTTGCCGCAAGTTCTCAGTGAAAAGATAGTAGTTGATATTATAAATCAATATGTAAAATAAGAGAATTTTTATTGTAATAATGCTGTATTGAATTCTATTAATTGTAGATGGCTGTTAGTACAGTTAATTCGTTATTGCAAGGGGTATATTGCAAATTTGAGAAATGGTTTTAATAATTTCTGTAGTGTATGTTCCTATTTAGATGTATACAAGGTTTATAATGTTAACATAATTAAAAATTTTCAACTGGGATTATCATGAGTAAGATAAGAGTGAACAGTATATACGTGTTTCAGGTTATAGTGCAATAGTAAGTTTATGTATATCAATAGAGTATAGTAAAAATTAGAAAAGTTTCATAATATACGTAGATTTAGGAATTAATCTTTTTGCTGATGCAAACTAATTAGCCTCACGTTAACTGTAGCAATACATCCCATCGAAATTTTTAGTTATGCTCTAGTTGTTATTGAGAAACAGATTTATCTGGCTTAGGAAAAAATATATACCATATCCTTTGAAAGAAATGGAGGCTATTTACATCATTTGCCGCGTATATAGGTATCACACGCTCTGTAAATTCTGGTATTTGTATATAAAGTTTACCAATTTCTTGTCCTTTTTTTATTGGAGCAGATATTACGTTGTCATGTGAAAAAAAGGTTTTAACTGTGTTATATGAGCCTTTAGGATATAAAACGGTAATATCATTATTAAAAACAGCTTCTACGTATTTTGCATCACCGTTTCTGACTGCTATTTTTTTTACTTTATTATCTTTATGAAAAATAGTTTTACTACTAAAATTATTGAAAGAGTAATCTAACAGTTGTTTTATTTCAGATAAACGTTCTTTCTCGGTTTTAAGACCATTGATTAATATGAATATACGTCTGCCTTCATGTTTAGCAGAGATTATGGATCCATATCCTGTTATATCTGTGTGCCCACTAATCATACCATCTATTCTATTATCTGATAATAATAAGTTGCTACTTTCTTGATATATATTATTGTACTTAAGATCTTTTTTAGAAAATAGATGATAATATTCGGGAAAATCTTCAAAAAGTTTTACTATGAGAGTTATTAAGTCACGTGTTGACATTACTTGATTTTTGTCTTGTGCCCCTATTACATTAGTGAAATGAGATTTTGTTAAATTAAGTTTTTGTGCTATGCGATTCATCTCATTAACAAAATTTTCCTGTGAACCTGCTACCCCTTCTGCTAGAGTAATACAAGCATCATTAGCAGATGTTGTAATAATCCCATTGATTAAATCTCTTACTGCTACTAGCTGTCCTGCTCTTAGAAACATGGAATTGCCACCTTTCTGCCAAGCTTCCTTGCTAGTTTTGAATTTATCTTCCATTCTTATAAATCCAGCTTTTATATAGGAGAATGTAACATATAGAGTCATCAAATTGCTCATAGATGAAGGTACAATTTGCTCGTCGATATTGTGCTCTAGTAACATTGTGTTAGAAAATAAGTCAAATACTGCTACTTTAGGTGCTGTTAGTTGTATAGGTAAAGCTATAGCATTACTTACATATGTTTGAATACCAATAGAACAATATAATAATAAAAGGATTATATAACGTGACATTGTCAAATATATACTTAAAAACTTACGAGCTTCTATATATATATCAATCTTCATGTGAGATCAATAATATAATTGGTTGGTATATTTTGTGTTATAACCTCTAGTAAAAGTACTTTGTATGTTGTTTAACAGCTTATGGTGAATAAATCTTCTGCTATATGTTGGATGTGCTAGAAAAATTGCTCTTGTTATATAAAAGTATATTATACAACTATATCAAATACTTATCGTGTAAGTGTTTAGTACAATTCTATCATAGCTTTATAGCATTGTGTAGGATATATAAAATAAAAACAGGAAAATATGGGTAAATTATTTTATGGAGAATATAAGCAATTACAAAAATTTTGTTCCTAATATAGAAGATACTGTCTTTATTGCACCTACTGCTTCTGTTATAGGGAATGTTTACATTGGTAAAGATGCTAGTGTATGGTACAACTCAGTATTACGGGGAGATGTAGGAATAATCAGTATAGGTGAAGGCACTAATATTCAAGACAATACTGTAGTGCATGTTGATAGAAATTATGGTGATACAGAAATTGGAAAAATGGTTACAGTTGGACATGGGTGTATACTACATGCTTGTCAAATACATGATTATGCATTTATTGGTATGGGTTCTATTATTATGGATAAGGTGATTATGGAAAAGAATACAATGTTGGCGTCAGGATCTTTAATCACAAAAGGGAAAGTAATCAAATCTGGAGAATTATGGGGTGGTAGGCCAGCAAAATTTTTTAGGATGCTTTCTGAAGAAGAGATAAATCACATCAAGGAATCTGCTAATAATTACATACAATTATCTCGGGAATATTTAGGTTATTAGGTAATTATACGTCTAGCAGATATACATTGTAGATAGTTATTGCATTAAGATTACTTGTTTTATGTGTGTGAGAATTTCTGGTGTTTTTACGAATAAGAAGCTTTGTTTTCCTGGGAATTGAGCTTGTAGAAATAGTGTAATAAAATAAAGATAAGTACAAGTTATTAACTTATGCTTATATATAATCAGTGAAGATTTTACTAATTATAGTATATTATATCACTTTTAAGAATCTACATAATTATACTATAACATGATGTATGATATATAACAGCTATGTATAGATATTGACTATTATAGTGTATATAAAAGTTATCCTTATTATCATCAAGTTAAGTTAGATAAAAATAGTATAGTGATGGGTATTAGATTGTTGTTTTTAGGGATGTATTATACTTATGTACAGAAGGGTATATTATATAGTGACTTATTGGAATTGCTTGTTTTGATATATACAGGAATTTTTTTGTGTTTTGAAGAACAGAAAATTTTGTTCTCATAGAGGTTAAGTTTGTGAAAATGGTCTAATTCAGTAGATGTTAGATTGCTTTATAATTAAAGATTTATAACTTACACAAGAGTAGCACGTAGATAAGAAAACAGCATAATCTTAATTCAAGATTACAAATCTTGTACAGTATAACCGAATAATTGGGAGATTTATTAAACATCATAAATACCACTAACTTAGACTATAAGGCTGGCAAAAGCATGATATATATATCATATGATAATAGTGTAGATATTCTTTGTTTTAGTATATGCATAGGTTGATTTTCTTAAAAATAGAAAACTCTTCTTTTGTTAGAAAATTTCGAATTATTATTCTTAAATGGTTATTGTGTTGTTGATAATTAAAGTTGAAAATGCTTTGATATAAGAAAACTTCTAACGCACAGTAACAACTTGAGTTGTGGTGCGTGATATAATGTTGAAATTGAAAAATGTATTTATGAAATAATAGATGAATATCTAATTACATGTTAAATAGATAGTTAAATTATAGGTTATAAAAATGTCTGCTTGTTGTTATGTGATATTGATAATGATGTGTTGAATCGAAAAAAGTCTCTGAACGTATACTAATCATTAAATCTTTTATTGAAAATAATTCAGTAATATCAATAAATAAAAATTATAGTGTTATGTAGCATTAGAATATATGATTGTAAATCAGATTTTCTATTTAAGTGTAAAAAGTGCAATTTAAATATTGAAGTTGTGATGATTTGAATCATAATTAGTAGTCATATTATATTATGACTACTTTATATATAATTAGGTCTGTATAGAGAATTTTTTAAGGTACATTTTATGAGTGAAATACAAGTAAAAGCTGAAAATCTTGGTGGTGAATCAATATTAGAAGCTCCAATCAGGGTATCGGTTAATGTTGGTGATAATGTAAAGCAAGGTGATATGTTATTTATCATAGAAACTGACAAAACTTCGCTTGAAATTGTATCTCCTGAAGATGGCGTTGTTAGTGAAATATTTGTTGCTGATGAAGAAATGATAAAAAGGGAACAGATTTTGTGTACAATAAATACTACAAAATTAAGTGCTGTTCAGTCATCTGGTAGTGGTCCTATACACAGTGCGACTGAGGCAACTGATAGTATGCAGCAATTTATACAGAAAAAAGATGCTCCATCTGCAACAAAGATTATGGAAGAAAATTCAATTGATAGAAATCAAGTAGAGGGTTCTGGTATTGGAGGTCGCGTTACAAAATCTGATGTCTTGAATTATATAAAATCTACTTCTAAAGAAAATAGAGAATGTAATAATCGATTATCTGTTGTTTCTGAAGAAAAGAGGGAAGAACGTGTAAAAATGAGTAAAATTAGGCAGGTAATTGCTGCTAGATTAAAAGAGTCTCAAAATACTGCTGCTATATTGACGACTTTTAATGAAGTTGATATGAAGAATGTTATGGATCTTCGAGCTAAATATAGGGAAGGTTTTGAGAAAAAATATGGTATTAAGCTTGGTCTTATGTCTCCTTTCATAAAGGCAGTGGTATTGGCGTTGAAAGAGTTACCAATAATAAATGCTGAGATATCAGGTAGTGAAATTGTGTATAAGCATTATTATGATATAGGTATCGCAGTAGGAACAGATAAAGGATTAGTTGTTCCAGTAATACGTGATGCTGATAAAATGTCTTTTGCTGATCTTGAGTTGACATTGGCTTCTTTAGGAAAAAAAGCTAGAGAAGGGAAGTTAGAGGTTTCTGATATGACAGGTGCAACGTTTACTATTACTAATGGTGGTGTGTATGGATCTTTGTTGTCTACTCCTATAATCAATCCTCCTCAATCTGGGATTTTAGGCATGCACTCGATACAAAAACGCCCTGTTGCGATTGATGATAACACTATAGAGATTAGACCTATGATGTATATTGCTTTATCTTATGATCATAGGATTGTTGATGGGCAAGGTGCTGTAACGTTTTTAGTTAGAGTAAAACAATATATTGAAGATCCTAGCAGAATGTTTTTAGAAATATAGGTTTGACTATGAGTATACTGTTAATGAGGTTCATGTTTGTATTTAGGATAGCATTGAGCTAAGGCTTTACTAGCAATTAATAAAGATATTGTTGTTAGTTTAGCATGATTAAGGGTATACAATGGTAGATAGGAATCCCTAACAATTCTTTATTGCTTATTTTTAATATAGCAGTATATTTATTTTGCTTCAGGCATTAGGGTAGTATATTTGTTTAAGAAATAAGGGTTCTGATATTATAAAAGTACTTTTATAATACAGTGATGATGTGGCTTATTATGAAATTTAATGTTATTGGAAGATATGAATAATTTAGGAAGAAGTATCACTATTCATAGTAAAGAAGACTTTAAATATATGCATAATGCTGGTAAGCTTGCGGCGGAAGTCTTAGATTTTGTTACTCCATATGTAAAACCAGGAGTTTCTACTAATGAACTTAATAATTTATGTCATGATTTTATTATTAATGCTGGGGCAATCCCTGCTCCGCTTGGGTATAGAGGATACCCTAAATCTATTTGTACTTCGAAAAATTTTGTTGTTTGTCATGGTATTCCTGATGATTTGCCTTTAAAAAATGGTGATGTTGTAAATATAGATGTCACTGTTATAGTAGATGGGTGGCATGGGGATACAAGTAGAATGTACTGGGTTGGTGAACCATCTATTAAAGCGAAGCGTTTATGTGAGGCTGCATATAGAGCACTAATTGTAGCAATTGAACAAGTAATGCCTGGACAAAAGCTTAATCAGATTGGTTTGGCTATTGAGAGAGAGATGAAGAAATATGGTTATTCTATTGTTCGTGATTATTGTGGTCACGGATTAGGTAAGGTGTTTCATGCTCTCCCAAATGTGGTGCATTATTATGATCCAGATGATCCTATAGTTATTAGGGAAGGAATGTTTTTTACAATAGAGCCAATGATAAATGCTGGAAGATGTGATACTGTACTTAATAAGAAAGATGGGTGGACTGTTACAACCAGGGATTTGTCTTTATCAGCACAGTTCGAGCATTCTTTAGGTGTTACTGAAAATGGAGTAGAAATATTTACATTATCTCCAAAAAATATGCATTGTCCTCCTTATGTTTGCTAGTTTATTATGGATACTGTAATTTCTTTATTTAATAGTGCTGTTGATTTTTTATCTTCTTGTAATATAGATAACCCAAAGCGTGATATAGAAATAATAATAAAACATCTTATTAATACTGAGGACTTAGTTACTATACTTGATCCATATATGCCTGTTAGTAAATGTGATGTGGAAGTATTTTGGAAAATGATAAGGCAGCGTTCTGCTAATGTACCTATATCACATATTATAGGTAAAAGAGAATTCTGGAGTACAGATTTTATTGTAAATTCTAGTGTTTTAGATCCTAGACCAGATAGTGAAACAATAATTTCTTCCGTGTTTGCAATGTATCCGTGCAAAAATCACAGGCTAGTTATAGGAGATTTTGGTACAGGGAGTGGATGTTTATTAACAACTTTATTACTAAGGTATAGAAATGCTGTTGGTGTAGCTATTGAGAAAAGTGCAAAAGCTTATAGAGTTGCGTACCAGAATTTTAAAAAGCATAGATTATATAACAGAGTAAAGATGAGATTATCTTCTTGGAATACTTGTTATGATATGTTTGATTTGGTAGTTAGTAATCCGCCATATATTAGGAGAAGTAAAATTGCTAAATTACAGCCGGAAGTTAGATTATATGAACCAATCATGGCTTTAGATGGTGGCCCAATAGGATCAGAAATTTATTCACAAGTTTTTGTAGTAATAAAAAGATGTTTAAAGCAGAGTGGTGTTGCTGTTTTAGAAATAGGGGAGGACCAACATCAAATTCATAGAGTACTACACAAATATGGATTAAAATTCTGTACTTATCATAGTGACTTATCTGGAAGACTACGTTGTATAGTAGTTAAGCAAGCGTGAGATTAGTTAGACTCATGTAAAAGCCAATATGAATTTATTTCATCATAAGTTTAGATTTGTATCAAATAAAATATGGAAATTACGTTTTATGAGAAAGCTAATATGCACAGCTTTATGTTGGAGGCATATTGCATAAACACTTAGTATAGCAGTTATTGAGTTGTACAGAAGATTACGCTAAAAGCAGTGTTAATGATCATTATCATTATTTTTAATTTACTTGATTCATACAATGTATATGAGCATAAGCCATACTGTTGCCTATGTATTAATCATTAATAAACAATAAAATTCTCAATATAAAAAAAATTTTGTATAAAAGATTATTATAGTCATTAATTGACCGCTATAGAATATGCTAGCTAAAGGGCAGACCTGATTGTGGTTTTTGGGATTATAACTCTAATTCACTTGATTCATACAATGTATATGAGCATAAGCCATACTGTTGCCTATATATTAATCATTAATAAACAATAAAATTCTCAATATAAAAAAATTTTGTATAAAAGATTATTATAGTCATTAATTGACTGCTATAGAAAATGCTAGCTAAAGGGCAGACCTGATTGTAGTTGGGGATTATAACTCTAATTTACCTGACTCATACAACCTATACAGATCATCACATCCGCCTATGTGTTGATCATCAATAAATATTTGGGGCAAAGTTCTCATACCATTGGATTCTTGTATCATTTTTTCTAACAAGGAACTATTGTTTGTAACATCAATTTCTTCAAAAGAAATGTTTTTTTTGTTGAATAAAGCCTTTGCTTTAGTACAATAGGGGCAGAGATCTTTAGTATATATTTTCACTTTTACCACTATAATATATCCTACGATTAATTGAAAGTGTTTTTCCTGGATATCATAGTAATCAAGAAAAGTAAAGATAGGAATTTTATAAAATTTTATTATGAAGATAGTATATGGTTATCCTAATCAGAAAAGTAATATAAATAGTGTTCTTGCTTTTGGGAATTTTGATGGGTTACATTTAGGTCATCAATATATGATTGATACAATAAAAAATATTTCAGTGAGAGAAAAGATAGCTTCTGCCATTATTACATTTGTTCCACACCCTGCTGAATATTTACATAATAGAAAAAATTTCCTGTTATTAGATCTTGATCAAAAGATTAAACTGTTGCAAAGCTATGGAATAGATTATCTGTATATTATTGATTTTAATAAAAATTTTTCGCAGCTTTCTCCAGATATCTTTGTAAAGGATGTATTAGTAGATAGTTGCAATGTAAGATATGTTGTAATAGGACATAATTGTTTTTTTGGATATAAGTGTTTAGGTGATATAGATTTATTATATTCTTATTCAAGTGTTTATAATTATGAGGTGATAAGGATAGACCCTATTTTTATAGATAATAATATATTATGTTCTTCTTCATTAGTTAGAAAATATTTATCTGAAGGAAAAGTAGAATTAGCAAATAGAATTTTAGGTAGGTCGTATCAAATTAATGGTAAAGTAATTAAAGGGTTAGCTAGAGGACGTGTTATTGGATTTCCTACGGTTAATGTTGGTATTGAGCATATATTGATACCTAAAGTTGGAGTGTATTCTGCATGTATAAAGATTAATGATAGTAATACATGGTTAAATGGAATAGTCAATATTGGATTCAGGCCTACATTTAATGATTTAAGTTTTCCTATATTAGAGATGCATATTTTTGATTTTAATGGTGATATATATGATCAATATGTAGCCATTCAGTTATTAAATTTTATACGCTCTGAACGTAAATTTCATACTATTGATCAATTAAAACAGCAGATTAGTGAGGATATTGTACAAGTAAAAAAAAGTTTGTGATGTATGTGGTTGCAGATTAACTGAGTAAATGGTATATAGTAGATTAGCTATAGAAAGTATACAAGATTAATAGAAATAATTTGATTTCTTATATCAAATTAAGGCAGCAATTAACAGTCATTATCTAGATAAAGGATTTATGAGTAGATATATATTAATAATATGTGTGTTAATTTTTGTAGATCAACTTAGCAAGTGGTATATAATGAGTTTAATAGGAGATGTTGGGGTAATAGAAGTATTTAGTTTTTTACGATTTTCTACAGTATGGAATACTGGAATTAGTTTCGGTATATTGCATGATTTTATGTATAGCAATCTTATTTTTTGTAACATTTCTATTTTGATTACATTTGTTTTATTTTATTTGTTAATAATACGCTCATCTGATAGGTTCCCTCTTGCAATCATTATTGGAGGATCAATAGGAAATATAATAGATAGAGTTAGGCACAGTGCTGTATATGATTTCATAGATTTCTATATTAATCACTGGCACTGGCCTACATTTAATTTAGCAGATTCTTTTATATTCTTAGGTATAGTTATAATTAGTATGACAACAAACCCCCTGCTACCTCAATCACATTAGAAACTAAAATACCATATAAACCTGGTGAAATAATAGATAAAACAAAAGAATAATGATAAAATTGACCATAGCATATAAAACTACTATGGTTAGTGAAAAATATACACACACCAAATTAAATACGCTCCTTATCTATCTGCTGCTGCGTAGCGTTCACAGCTTGAATGGATGCTAAAGATGAAAAGTCAATGCTAAGCATAGCCGATACAATAGTGGGCATCTCAGAGTTTTTTACACTATTTACTGTGGCGCTATCTCCTATTATGATAAGGTGATTTTGTCTATCTGGTGCAACTATGCTCTTTAAAGTGTATGATAAGAGTGATAACGTAAGGATAGCCAAGCTTACATACATTGCAATACATACTGGATTGTTGAAGTCAACAAGTGCTGATATGCCCTTGGCGGAATGTAATACTCCAAATAATGCTGCAAAAGACGTAAGAGAGACTGCAGACATTGCAAGTAACGTTAAACTTGAAGTGCTTTGTTGAACTCCAAAATCTATTGCAACAGAGGTAGAGGTTACTTTCTTATCTTTCTGAAGACAACAAGCTACTACCACTCCTATGCAAGAAAGTGCAAATACTCCAGCACAGCACATTAATATTATAGAATATACGTTTTTTATATTAAATGTGATACGACTTGCAGCAATACTAGAAATAGAGAAAACTAAAAGAGAAAAACTTAATAATCCAAGAAGTAGAAATAGCCTTTCTGCCGTTTCTGCAGCTGATCTACCCGAACTTGGGACCTTATTTTCTTTCATAACAAATACCATTATAAATAGCCATTTAAAAATTTTAAACCTATTAGTATTATGTTGTCAACAGATATGACAATAATGCTGTGAATAATTTTATGATTTAAAGCACAGCAAATACACTGCGTATACTATAGTTATGTACTTAAAAAGTAAAGTATATTCTTCTTTAATCACTAAAGTAAGTAGTCTAAATTACTATAAGATATAGTAATTTAATATATTGATTTTTTTAGATATGTTAAATTTAATATATCTGTATTTACTAAATACATTAAGTGTAAATTAGTGATATTTATGATGTTTGAGCATTTTTCTCAATTACTTGGTTATACTGTGCAAGATTTGTAATCTTGAATAAGAGTATGATGGTTTTTTATCTGTGTGTTACTCTTGTGTAAATTATAAATATTTATTAATGTATATCCCTATATCTAATAATAAGGCCTGCTTGTATTATTCATATAATTGATGGCCTGTTGATAATTAAAAATTGGATGCTTATGGTCAATCTATTATTAACCAAGTATATTTTGTTTAGCTGTTATCTGTTTCCCATTTATATTGTTATTTTTTCCTACTTCAATTATTACTAAATCATTAGATAAGATTTTTTTAGCAATTTTGTTTACTTCTTCTATTGTGATAGCTTCGTACTGAGAGTTATGTTTGTTAATATAACTTGGATCTAATCCACGTAATTGTAAACCTAACAATGTGTTAGCAACATTATCGTTATCTAACATTGATAAAATAAAAGAGTTAGTTATGCTAGACTTTGCGCTTAAAAAAGTATCCTTACTAACTCCATGGGTTTTAATACTCTCTATAATATCTGTTAAGACAGATATACATTTTGTTACTGTAGTATTGTCAGTAGTAATTGTACCAAGTAACACATTGCTGTGGTCCATATTGTCTAATATGCTGCTAGCGTGATAAGTTAATCCTAATTTATCGCGTAATTCTGTCATTAGTATTGAATTAAGGCTCAATCTGCCTAACATATTGTTAAACAAGTTTGATGTGTGATAATCTTTATCATTGTATGGTACTGTATCTGTAGCAAACATTATTACACTTTGTGGTACATTCTTCCATACATATAATAAACTATGCTCTCTATTAACAATAGTGTCTGGTATAGTGTTTTTATTGTTACCAGATGGTAGCTTTGATAGAATATATTTATCTAGTAAATCTGATAGTTTCGTTGGATCTATATCCCCTGCTACGCCAATAGCTATTTGAGTTTTATCAAAACTGTTTTTTATATATAGTGAAACATCTTCTGGATTAATGTTGTTAATAGTGTTTAACGTTCCATGAATTTTGTTTGAATATGGATGGCCTTTAAATATAGCATGGTTTATTTCAGTGTTTGCTATGAATTTAGGAGATGCATATAAAGATTTAACATGTGCACTTTGTTCTGCTATTACTCTATGAAATATTTCTGGATCAGTTACTGGACTGAATAAACAATCACTTAATAAAGCTAAAGCTTCTTCAAAGTTTTCTGAGAGAGTTTTTATGGATATATAAAAATTATCTATGTCTACATGAAATTTTAAGTCAATGCCTTTACCTTCGAGTTGTTTTGCAAAATCTAAAGCATTATTGTTTTCTGATCCTTCTTGTAATATTCGTGATGTAAAATATGCAAGTCCTTGCTTATCAGAAGCGTCATATGCATATCCTGCTTTTTTGAATGCAAGTTTTAAGGAAATTATTGGTAAGTTGTGATGTGCAACATATAGGTAATGTATCTTATTTTTAGTAGTGGCTTCCTTTATGTTGATATTAATATCGTCTGCGTATACATTGCATGTAAAAAAGACCAATGTTACTATATAACACAATACATTTCTCATAACTATTCCCCCAGTTTAGGTAATAAATGTCCGGCCAATCTTATATTTTTTAAGAAAATATTTTCCATAGTGAAATTAATATCTTCAATGGTTACTTTATCTATTATGTCATAAATATTATTGATTTCTGATAGTGGTACTCCTAAAATTAGATTCATACCGTAGAAATATGATATGAAACTTAGTCCATCAAAAGAATAAGTTAAATGTGCCTTTACCTTGTGCTTTGCATTTTCTAAATATTCTGGTGAGATACCATTTTTAATATAACTATTTATGCATTTATAAATTTCTTGTTCTACAGTTTCTGTAGAAACTCCATCTTTAGGTATAGCCTCTATGAACAGGTAATTATCGCTATTAGTTAAATAGTTATAGTCAGTTCTTATCGATGTAACTATTGGATTTTTAATCACTAGATCGTTGTAAAAAGTACTGAATTTACCATTCCCAAGTATTTCTGCTAGCGTCATATTAAGTATATAATTTTTATTTATGATGCCATTTGGTATTTGATACATTAAGAATAGTGTTGGAATTTCTACCGAGTTGTCTTCTAATGTTAATGTTATATTTGTTTTGTGTGGAGGTTCCGCCCTAAAAATACGTGTAGATTCTTTATTGTTAGATTCTATCTTTCCATAGTATTGTTTTGCAAGGTTGATTACTTCCTGTGGATCTGCATCTCCAGTTACGACTAATATAGCATTATTAGGACTGTAGTGGAGCTTATAAAAAGTTTCTGCAACTTCTCTATTGTAGTTGCTGATTTCATGTTCCCATCCTACTACTGGTCTGCCGTATCCATTGTAATAGAATGTATTTTCCATTTCTTCTTGCAGTATATTTTTTGCCTGACTTTCAACTCTCATTTTTCTTTCTTCTAATACTACCTTTTGTTCTCTTATTAATGCTTTATCAGTAATCTTAAGGTTTTGCATCCTGTCTGATTCAATATCCATAGCAAGAGATAAATACTGTTTTGGTATTAGTTCGTAATATATAGTACAAAATTCGGATGTACTTGCGTTGAAGTTTCCACCTATGTCACTAAGAATAGTAGTAAGATTAGGGAATTTTTCTGTACCACTGAACATTAAATGTTCAAAAAAATGTGCTAGTCCAGAATAACCTACTGGATCATCAGTACCACCAACTTTATATAGTACCATATGCATAACTGCTGGTGCACGATTATTAGGAATAACGTATACTTCCATGCCATTATCTAACTTTTCATGTGTAACTTTAATGTCAAAAGATAGGGCATGATTAGCTATGGTAAAAAGAATTGTAAAAAGACAAGTAAAATACTTCATCATTACTGTGACCTTACGATTATTTGTCCAGTAGTTTATATGATAATTTAAGGATATCAAATAAAAAATTATTATCGAACTGTTGATGTAGTTATAAATTTGAGATGGTAATGACAGTTTTTTAGTTGTTATGAAATCCGATAGTACTTTTATAGCGTAGCTGGATAATTGAAGAATGTGGAAATCTGGTTTTATATATCTTTCTTATTAAAAAATAATTGATAGATATTTTATTTAAAGTCACAGTAAAATCCACTTACGTGTACATAAATTTTAATATATTAGTTCTAATGAATTCTTAAAAATTATGTTTTGTAAGGGAATATCTTCATTATATAAAATATAAGTAAGATAAATTTGTTAAGATTTATAATAGTGTATATTGTTAATCAAAATATGTATTAATGTTATTATATCAGTTCTTTATCGTATAAGGTTTCTAGTTTATAAGAAGTGGGTGTTTGAATGAATGATTAGCAATTGAATATGTGTGTTTTTTATACATAACTCAAAAGAGATAAACATGATGAACTTATATGACATCAGTTTAAGTTTTTGTTATGTTGATTTGTAATTGTTAATTCGTAATGCTGTTATTATTAATGACTAAAGTGTTTCGGTAAATAAAGGTCTGTGATTTACACTTCTTAATATCATCGGTAACCATGATCTTTATGAACTTATATGACATTAGTTTAAGTCTTTTGTTATGTTGATTTGTAATTGTTAATTCGTAATGCTGTTATTATTAATGACTAAGGTGTTTCAGTAAATAAAGGTCTGTGATTTACACTTCTTAATATTATCGGTAACCATGATCTTTATGAATTTATATGACATTAGTTTAAGTCTTTTGTTATGTTGATTTGTAATTGTTAATTCGTAATGCTGTTATTATTAATGACTAAGGTGTTTCAGTAAATAAAGGTCTGTGATTTACACTTCTTAATATTATCGGTAACCATGATCTTTATGAATTTATATGACATCAGTTTAAGTTTTTTGTTATGTTGATTTGTAATTGTTAATTCGTAATGCTGTTATTATTAATGACTAAGGTATTTTAGTAAATAAAGGTCTGTGATTTACACTTCTTAATATTATCGGTAACCATGATCTTTATGAATTTATATGACATCAGTTTAAGTTTTTTGTTATGTTGATTTGTAATTGTTAATTCGTAATGCTGTTATTATTAATGACTAAGGTATTTTAGTAAATAAAGGTCTATGATTTACACTTCTTAATATCATCAGTAACCATGATCTTTATAATTTGAATATGTATTTTAGATAGGTTTGTATACACATTGATCATAGAATTCATTTCTTTATTCTTTGTATTTGAAAAATACATATGAAAGAGTGATTAATTTTACATCGGCGGTGTCAGGATCAGTTTCTATAGCAGGATCTATAAAAAATAATACAGGCATTATAGTCTTTTGATGGGGAGCCAGGGTTTGTTTGCTGAAACAAAAACAAGCAACTTTGTTGAAGTATTTTCCTGCTTTATGAGGAGTAACATTGTATACAGCTATTCCGGAGATGTCTTTATCAGATAAATTTTCTGCTCGATAAAAAATTAATTTTTGTTCTCCTGGTTTTACGAATACATAAGGTAGTTCTGGATAAAATTTCCATGACAATTGTTTATTGATATCTGCATTGAACCTAACTTTAATGATAGTATTTCCTATTTTAGAATTTGATAAAGTACCTGTTTTTACTGTTCCTCCGTAACCTGTTACCTTACAAAATATGCTATATAATGGGACTGAAGCATATGCTAAGCATATCATAGATAGTATTATTACTATTAAAGCATAGATAGTATGTTTTATTCTTGGCTTCATTTTGTCTTATCATTAATCTGATGTAACATTAAGCTTGCTGCTTTTTGTTCAGCTAATTTCTTATTATGACCAGTTGCTTGTATTGCTGTATAAGGTGGAATTCTTACTTCTACTGTGAACGTAGGATTATGGTCTGGCCCAGATTTGTTTACAATGTGATATGTGGGAGCTGATAACTTTTTTCCTTGTACTAATTCTTGTAGTATAGTTTTTGCATCTTGTGGAGGGGTATTCATATCTGTTGCAGAATGTTTCCAGAATAAATGTATAAAATCTTGTGCTGCTGTTAATCCTCCATCAAGATATATTGCGCCTATTAAGGCTTCTAGTGCGTTTTCTAAATTACGAAGGTTATTTACACCACCACAAGCTCTTTCTCCATCTGACATCATAATAAATTGTCCTAAATTTATAGATTGTGCAACTTCCACTAACTTGTTTCCACAAACTAAAGCTGTTTTCTTTTTAGCAAGATTGCCTTCTGTATCTTTAGGGAAAATATTAAACAGCATTTCAGATATTACTATATTTAATACTGCATCTCCCAGAAATTCTAATCTTTCATAGTTAAATTTCATTGTGTCCTTTGATATTATACTGGGATGAGTCAATGCCTCATTTAATAATTGTAAATTTTTAAAATTATATTTTATGATTTCCGATATATTTTTTGTCATGTTTTTATTTTTAATTGTAATAAGAAGTGTTATGCTTAAATTCTGTTTCTGCTATGGTAATATTATTTTGAATATTGTAGAACTTGATGTAAGTTATAGAGTCTGGATTTGCTATATTTAATCCGACAATTTCTGTGGGATGTATATTGAAAATTACATCTGCTTGTAGTTGATTTTTTTGATCTTGTATAGTAATTATTTTTTTGTTATCAACTGTACTTATATTTAAAAAGATTATATCTTTTGTATTTTGAATATTAGAACTTAATAAGTTAATAATAGGATTGTTAATTATTGAATAAGAATATTCTTCTAGTTCCTTATCATAGTAAGAAACATTTGTGCCTTGTATTATAATAGAAGCTGGGGTAGGAGGGTAATAGTCCCATTTTAGCAATCCAGGTTTTTTCATGATAACCATTCCATATTGGGTGGCATTGTTAATAGAATTTGTTTGTATAAATTCTGCTTTAAAAGAATGTATAGCATTAAAATACATAAGTGATTGTACTTTGATTGCTTCGCTTGAATACGAATGTATGCTAAAAAAGTACACCACAAAGAAAAACACACACACTATCCTAGGGTTCATGCTACTGTCTTAGCTTAACACTAACAAAAGCTGATATATTATCCCTACTGATTAATAGCGCTACAGATTTATCTTTACGTACTTTCTTCATAACACGCTTAAAGTCTTCAAGATTATTTACTGGTACCTGATTGATTTGTAATATTATGTCTCCTTTTCTTATGTTTTTGGTTGAAGCATTACTTTTGGTGTCTATGTCTAGTATCATCACTCCTTTGACTTGTTCCTCTTCAGTGTTATTAGATGTGATTTTATTATGTTTTATGTTGCTTACGGTCAACCCCAACTCAGGTGATTGTATAATATCCTTGGAATTCTCATTATCTGAAGTATCTGGATTTTCGAATTTTCCTATTTTGACTAGTATATTCATAATACTACCATTGCGAGATACAAGTAATTTTACTTCATTATCTGCTTCTGATCTTAGTACTAATTGATGTAATTGTGATATTGAATTAATTTTGATTCCATTAAACTCAAGTATAATATCTCCTGGAAGTAAAGTTGCTTTATTTGCTGGACTACCTTTAATGACATTAGTAATTAAAGCTCCACTAACTTCTTTTAGTTTTAATGGTTCCATTAACTCTTCAGTTACTGGTTGCATAACTACACCAAGCCAACCATGTTCTACTTTCTTTCCTTGGGATAGAACTTTTATTATAGGGATAGCACTGTTTGATGGAATAGCAAATCCAACTCCTATATTACCACCTCCTTTTTGTGTAGATAATATTGCTGTGTTGATACCAATTACTTTACCATCTATATTGAATAGTGGTCCTCCGGAATTACCTTTATTGATTGCAGCATCAGTCTGTAAGAATTCTGTTGCTGTGCCAATATTAAGGTCTCTTGCACGTGCAGATATAATACCAATACTTGCAGATCCACCAAGACCAAATGGATTGCCTATAGCAACTACCCAATCCCCGACCATAGTTGTATCAGAATCTCCAAAATCTAAATGAGGAAGTTTTTCGTTGACCTCAACTTTCAACACTGCTAAGTCTGTTTGTGGATCTACTCCTAAAATCTTTGCAGAAATTGATTTGTTATCGCTGAATGTTACATAAACTTCTTTCGCATTATGTACAACATGGTAGTTAGTGACAATAATACCTGATTCGTCTACTACAAACCCTGATCCTGCACTTAATACTTCTTGCGGGGCATCTTTTTTAAGTGGTTTGCCTTCTAATATATTCCTTAAAAGATCCTCGATAGTTACTAGAGGAAATTGTTCCTGTGTTAGATCATGTACTATACTAACATTAACCACTGCTGGTATGGATTCTTTGATTAACTTAGAAAAGCCTGACCTTGGATCATATTGCTCCTCTTTATCAGCGGCTAAATTAGCTATAGGAATATTTACAAATGTTAGTATCAGTATCAGCAATAGGAATCTTTTCATTAATTACTTACCTCTTTCTTTATTAAACAAATTAATAAAATCATTATTAGGTGATAAAATAATCCTTGTATTTTTTCCATCAAAAGCATGCTTGTAGGCTTGCATTGTTCTGTAGAAGCTAAAGAAATTTGGATCGGCTTTTAAAGCGTCATTGTAAATCTTTGATGCTGTGGCGTCTCCATTTCCTCGAATTATTTGTGCTTCTTTAATCGCATTTGCAATGATAATACGTGTTTGGAGATCTGCGTCAGCTTTTATGCGCTGTGAGGCTGCTTCCCCTTCTGCTCTAATTTCTTTTGCCTCTTTTTCTCTATCTGTTTGCATACGTCTAAATATGGCCATGCTATTTTCTTCTGGTAGATCTGCACGTTTGATTCTAACATCTACCATTTCTATTCCAAATTTTTTAGAATCTTTGCTAACTCCTTCTTGTATTACTGCCATAACTTCTGATCTTGCCTCATTTAAGAAGTTAATAAGTGATACGTTCCCTATTTTTTCACGAATATTTGATTCAATAATAGAACTTAATCTATTTTTTAATCCTGTCTCATTCCTAACTGTTTGATAAAATTTAACAGGGTCTACAACTCTGTATTTTGCATAAGAGTCAACAATAAATCTTTTTTGGTCAGCTGCAATGACTTCTCTTGAATCAGAGCTAATGTCGATGATCCTTTTGTCAATGTAGACAACCTTTTGTATTAAAGGTACTTTAAAATATAAGCCACTATCATGTATTTGCTTAACTACGCGTCCAAACTGTAATACTATTGACTGATGTGCTTCATCTACAATAAACATGGAGTTTAGTAGTACAACTACTGTTGCAATAGTAAAAAATCCTAATATGAACTTGAATGTTTTATTATTCATGACTTACCTACTATTTCTAGGATCTGCTAATGGAAAGTAAGAAAGCATACCTTTAAGGTCATCACTGACCACAACCTTATCGTTTTTGCTTAGTATTTCTTCCATTGTTTCTAAATATAAACGATTCCTTACTGCGTCAGGTTGATTTACATATTCTTTATAAAGTGAAGTAAACCTTTTTGTATTACCTTCAGCTGCATTAACTACTTCACTCTCATATGCTTCTGCATCTAATTTAATTTTTATAGCTTCACCTTTAGCTCTTGGTAACACCTGATTACGATATGCATATGCCTCATTAATCAATTTTTCCTTATCAGCTCTTGCACTTTGTACATCTCTAAAAGAATTAATGACTTTTTCTGGAGGATCAACTTTTTTTAGCTGAATCGATAAAACTTCAACTCCCATATTATACTGATCTAGGATATTTTGTAATAACATTTTAGTTTCTTGTGAGATTACAGCTCTTCCTTTTCCTTCAATTGCAAAGGATATAGAGCTTTTTCCAATGACTTCGCGCATTGCACTTTCTGCTGCATTTTTTACTGTGTCGCCTACTTGATTATCTCTAACTTTGAACAAGTAATTATATGCGTCATTAATACGCCAGTGAACATCAAAGTTTATGCTAACTATGTTTTCATCTCCAGTTAACATTACACCTTCTCCATGATCTGAAGTACTATCTGAATAAAATCTAGAACCTATTTCTTCTCTATTGACTGTTTTAACTTTTAACTTAATTACATGCCCAATAGGTGATGGGAGATAATAGCGTAATCCGGGACCTACAGTATTATGATATTTACCAAATAATAGTTGTACAGCTTCTTCTTCTGGTTCAACGATGTAAAAACCAGAACCCATATATAAAAGCACTACAACTAGAAGTACTATTATAAATTGTGCTTTTCCATGATTGCTGAGTTGTGTACTTTTCTTGTTTTTTAGAAACGAACTAAACATATTATTGAAACGGAAAATAATTTTATTAATATCATTGGAGCTTTTATATTCTTTGGATTTATGATCTTCTTTATTGTTATTGTTCCAAGGATCCTGATCATCAAACATAAGCTATTCCAACCTACCTCAACTAAAATGTTTTACCTGTTATTAAGCACATTATACACATTTTAGCGTATAATAAAATATAACTATTGTTACATTACATTAAAAGAACCGAAATTACTAATATCAACTCTTCAGAAATCAAGAAGATCCTGATTGTGTATAACAATAGGTTAATAATCTATTGAAAATGCTTATGTATGTCAAAGTTTATTTTTTAGTGTTAAATATGGAAAAAATTAATATTAATAATTTGGTATCTATCTGATAGATTTTCAATTTTTATAATTATGTATTATATTGATTAAGTTTTTTTACATAGAGTTTATTATGTTAAAATATGCTTGAGTCAATTAGTAAGTTCATATGTCCTGATAATTAGCTAATTTGAAATATTTTTGCTAAAGAAAATTAGTGCTGTAAAGAATTAATTTATTTGCTAATTAAATAAGATAATGTTGATTGTGAATATGTTAAATACTAAATAATGTGTTTATGAAGTTAAGATTTATTTGTTTTATTCCTACAAATTAATAATAATTGACTTTTTAAATATTTACATATAAAGGAATAATAGAAAGGTGTTGCATAACATTCTCAGTTATAAGATTTTTCATGAAGTTAGGTTGCAGCAGTTTTGATATATTGGTGTTGTGTTGTCAATGTGTTTACATTTTTGTGTCCAAAAAAACAAACAATGGATTACTATATAAACTAATTTTTAGGAAAAGTCTTTTATTTTTATTTAATAAACATTATAGAGTGTTTTGTTGATATTGTTATTCATAAATTTGTGAGGGATTGATAATGCTATATAGTATAGGTAGATGTTTTATAGGTAGAGCGCTTCTATTTTTGTTGCTCATAATGTTTTCTATAGCACCAAATATAAGTAATGCTAATACTAATGATGCTAAGAATGATACAGTTACTAAGGTTATATGTAATGTTGTTGTGTTTGTCCAAAAGTTAGGTCTTCCTATTATGACTGGAGTAATACTTGGTTCAAGTATTATGGCGATATTTGGAAGGTTACCATGGCCAGCAATAGTAATGTTAGTTGTATTTACAGCAATATTCTTTGGAGCAGGTAAACTGATATCTAAGTTTGCTGGTGGAATAGCAGACCTTTCTGCTGATAAGTTTGATTGTACTTCGATATCAGGATCAGGACCATAAAGTTAAGTGATGGTATTATATGCTTTGTGAAGAATAGTTGTTTTTCTGATATAAAATAACTTTATTTCTGAACATTCCTATCATATTCAGTTGGCAGATGGATGCGAACAAAAAATTAGTGAGTCAGTTATACTAAGTTGTTGATAATGTTAATTTTTTGACAAATTATCTTAATTTAATTATAACTGGCTTCTGCATTTTGTATATGTAAATGAAGTAATATATTGTATACCTACTAGATTATATAAGATATATGTATTCATTTCATGACTGATACTCCAAATTATTCATGTGTGTGCTGAATTTAGATAGTAATTACATGCATTTGTGTAGCATTTATTTTTAGTTTTCTAGGTGTAGTTGTTACCTACTTTATCATTTTTTGTTGCATCAGAAATTATAATAGTTGTCAATGTAATCAATGTATATAAAAAACACTTGAACGGCAGACGTCCGTTACAGCTTTTTGCAATTTCTTTATATTATGAGAGTACAAACTTCAAGTTTAATGGATAAAAAAATTAATTATATGTTCTTAAAATAGCATTTCTTTAATAAACATATGTGTTTTCTTACAAAAATTCACAGTAGTGCCAAAATTATATTAGAGGAATATAAGATGAATAAATTGTAAGAAGAATTTTTACAATAATCACAAAAATTGAATATTATGCTAAGTATGTGTTAGTTTTAAGTAATATTTAAGAAAATGTGAATGCTTTGTCAGTGTTGTGTATTTTACAAAAGTAGTAATAAATTGTTGTGATATTTTTATGTGTTCTGTTACGGGGTTGCATGTTAATGAATTCCAACTTTAGTCTGTTAGTGTTTTATATCCCTTATATTTTGAAAAATTGTTTTTCTAATAAAAGTTGTCCTATCTAATGTATATTAAATACATCATCAGTTTACATTATGTTAATTGTTTTGTGTTGTACTTATGTTAACTTATACAACAGTAAGTTGAGATTAGAGTGTGTGAATTCTTAATATATCAACATTGTTGTTATTTTGGTAGCATGGGTATTTGTTGATGGGGTTATGATGTTTATAAAATATATATGAAAGAAATTTTTTATAATCACTATGATTTTTAATGCTTTTTGTATATTACAAAATTATAGGTGTGTTATTAATAGTATGTAAGGTAGATGATGTATTTGTTGTAATAAGGATCAGGGAAGCCACGTTTCTACTACAGGTTTGTTTGTGCTTTTGTAGTGTAATTATTTAATATGTTGTGTTACATATAGTAATTCACAGGCCTATTACAATAGTATCATATAATTCTTGGTTTGTTATTATGGATAATGAACAGTAAAGAACTACGAAAATATGTGGATTAATAACAATATTGTGAAATTTGTTAAAAAAGCAGAGATTCTCTGTATCTGATAATCAATAGTGATAATTACATATGATATAATATTGCGGTTAGTTTTCTGATGGTTGTTAGTAATGTGTAAAAAAGTATTTTAGACATAATTTAAGAGTGACCAGTGTTAGTAAGTTAGTGTGATAACATTACAGTAATGTTTTTTTAAACAGGTCAGTTCGGATTAAGCTTACTGAAAACAATGTATTACTGATTAAAGTGTGTGCCATATGTAGTAAGTTATTCAAGTATTTCAAAAATTCATTTAGGTATTGAGTTGTATGTTGAAGGCTATTTTTGTGTTTTTTATGATTATAGGATTTACTGGTGTAATTCCGTTAAGTTTTTCTAGTGCTACAGCACAAGCTACTACTGCTGACAATGATGATGTAAGTAAGGTTATATGTAATGTTATAGTGTTTGTACAGAAATTAGGATTACCAATCATGACAGGGGTAATACTTGGTTCAAGTATTATGGCAATATTTGGAAGGTTACCATGGCCAGCAATAGTGATGTTGGTTGTGTTTACAGCAATATTTTTTGGTGCAGGTAAATTAGTTAGTAAATTTGTGAATGGAATCAATAACAATATGACACAAAATGTAAAAGATTGTTCTACTACAACTTCAAGCTAACGAGTAAGTGATAAATTTTTATAATATGTTGCTAATGAAATTTGCAAAAGGTGTGGGTCTTATGTTAAAATCTATTCTAATATTTCTTATAATTATGGGATTTATTGGTGTTATGCCGTTAAATTTTTCTGTTGCTGTGGCACAAGGTGCCAGTAGTACTCAAAATGATGACGTAAGTAAGGTTATATGTAATGTTATAGTGTTTGTACAAAAATTGGGATTACCAATCATGACAGGGGTAATACTTGGTTCGAGTATTATGGCAATATTTGGAAGGTTACCATGGCCAGCAATAGTAATGTTGGTTGTGTTCACAGCAATATTTTTTGGTGCAGGTAAATTAGTTAGTAAATTTGTGAGTGGGGTTAATAATAATATTACTGGTGGAACAGATTGTAGTACTACTGGATCACAGTAACGAGTGATTGGATAAATTTTATAATATTGTTAATGAGTTATCAAAGGTATGAATCTTATGTTAAAATCTATTCTAATATTTCTTGTAATTATGGGATTTGTTGGTGTTATGCCATTAGGTTTTTCTAGTTCTGCAGCACAAGCCTCTACTGATCAAGATGATGTAAGTAAAGTTATATGTAATGTTATAAAGTTTGTACAGAAATTAGGATTACCAATCATGACAGGAGTAATACTTGGTTCGAGTATTATGGCAATATTTGGAAGGTTACCATGGCCAGCAATAGTAATGTTGGTTGTGTTTACAGCAATATTTTTTGGTGCAGGTAAATTAGTTAGTAAATTTGTGAGTGGGGTTAATAGTAATATGACTAATGGAACAGATTGTAGTACTACTGGATCATAGTAACGAGTGATTGGATAAATTTTATAATATTGCTAATGAATTATCAAAGGTATGAATCTTATGTTAAAATCTATTTTAGTATTTTTTGTAATTGTGGGATTTGTTGGTGTTATGCCATTAGGTTTTTCTGGCGTTGCAGCAGGAAGTTCCGGTACTGATCAAGATGATGTAAGTAAAGTTATATGTAATGTTATAAAGTTTGTACAGAAATTAGGATTACCAATCATGACAGGGGTAATACTTGGTTCAAGCATTATGGCAATATTTGGAAGATTACCATGGCCAGCAATAGTAATGTTGGTTGTGTTTACAGCAATATTTTTTGGTGCAGGTAAATTAGTTAGTAAATTTGTGAATGGGATTAATAATAGTATGACTAGTGGAACAGATTGTACTTCAAGCACCTAAGTGAATAAAATTTATGATGTATTATTAATAAAATTATAATTTATAAAAATATGAACCTTATGTTAAGAGGTATTCTAGTGTTTTTATAATTGCGTTGTAAATGTAATACACTTTTAGTATTAGATATTAGTAGTTCCGTTATTACTACTAATGGCCAAAATAATATAATCTAGGTGATATTAATGTTATATGTAATGTTATAGAGTTTGTATAAAAGTTGAAATTACCAATCATAGAAATATAATGTTTAGTAAAGTATTATTGTTATGGACAATTTGAAAAGTTGCTATGGTTAGTAATAATGATGTGAGTCGTATGTTGACAGTAATGTTTTTTGTATCAAGTAAATTTGTTCATGGAATTTTAGTAATACTATGACTACTGTAAAGATTGTAGTACTGCTAATGCTGGATGATGATGATTCAGTAAGAAAAATTAAGGAAAAAAGTAAGCACTGAGCTAAAAAAATAACTACCATCATAACTATAGCGATCTTGGTTGGGTTGTTGAAAGTTTTCTTAGTGTTATTTTCATTATGAGCTTTGTAAGTATTTTTTGCTCTGGATCCAGAGCATGTGTTTACTTATTAATCAATGTTGTTTCTGGTTTATATTGCTAAAATAGAATTTATTCTGTTTAATTCAACTGTGATACTATCCTGGTTTTATGAATATAATGTTAGTTTTTTTAAATAATAATTCGGTTAGGGTTTGTGGTTGCTATGTCATTAGGTGTGAGATTGTTGATTTTTTGCACTATAAATTTCATAATTAGGTTACTTATTAGTTGTTAATTCAATTCTAGCATAAAGAAAATGTTAATTTTATATTTAGATAATGATAATTAAGCAGATACTATCGTATATGAATATTAATCTTATTGGTGGGTGTTTGTATAAATATTATAGGGTAAATAAAGGTTTCCTATATGTCTTTTTTTCAAGAAATAATTGGCCGTTCTTCTGATCTAGATCCAAATAATGTCTCTATAAAGAGACGAGATAATAGCTATAATAAAGGGGATTTTATACCTGCAGCTTGTCATTATGATGAGAATACAATATTGAATAAAGATGGTTCACTTGTACAGATAATAAAGATAGAAGATTATATAGTTACTCACTATGTTAATGATAAAGATTTAAGAGCAGCAGTACGTAATAGTATAATTAATAGTATTAAGATTCCTGAGGTTTCTTTTTGGATATATACCGTAAGGAAACCGCATAAATTTGATTTTTTGCGAAAAAATACAAATGATGTTTCTGATGTTTTAAGTGATGTACATCTCAATAATGTAGGCCAACGTGTTACGTATATTAATGAGTTGTATATAGCCGTAGTTACTAATTGTTTACCTGAGACTGTGAAGGGTGTGTTGGGTGCCCTATCATTTTCTCATATAAAAAATAAGCATAAAGATTTTCTGAAAAATAAAATAATTAGATTGAATAAGGTTACTGAGAGTATTTTGGAAAATTTGAGAGAGTTTGAAGCAAGAAAATTAGGATTGATAGTAGTTGATAAAGAAAAGGTAAGGTCAGAATTAGTAGAGTTTTTATACTATTTAACTATGATGCATCATAAGGAATGTTTTCTTGATATGGCAGACATTTCTGGTATATGTAGTAACTGTAATATTGAAATGGGATTTAATGCATTTAAAGTTTCATGTAATAATTATCAAAGATTTGGTACAATATTGGCAATAAAAGATTATCAAGATTCTCCGTTAGATGCATTAGATCAATGTCTGCAACAGGATTATGAATTTATAATAGTTGAGATTATAAGGTTTGCAAAAAGTAAAAATGCGTTAAAGCTTTTTCAAAAACAATCTGTATTTTTAGAATTTAGCAATGATGTTTGGTTAAGGGAAATATCTAATATAGATGATTTTGTGTCAGTTGATACAGATTCTTGGTTGAGTTTTTGTGAACGCAAAATAAGTTTTGTAATAATGTCAAATACTTTACCACAGCTTCATAGTAATATCGATAAGGCTATTACTTCATTAGCATCACTTGGTATTATTTGTGTAAGGTGTGATTTGACTATGGAAGATGATTTCTGGGCACATTTACCTGGGAATTTTTCTTATGTTTTAAATTTTAGATATACTTTAGTAAAATATGCTTGTGCATTTTCATTATTGCACTATTTCCCTTCAGGAGCGCTTCAAGGGAATAAATGGGGGCAGGCAGTTACCATGTTTCTTTCAAATAGGAGTAGACCTTATTTCTTTAGTTTTCATGTTTTAGGGGCAGGACATACTTTAATGGTTGGTAGTCTTCAATCTTCGGTTACTGCGTTGCTGAACTTTCTATTGTCAGAATCTAGGAGGTTAAATACGCGAATTGTCTTATTGGATTATACAGGTAAGTCTATTATTTTTGTGAAAGCTATGGGTGGTCAGTATTATAGAGCAGATCATAGACGTGACTATCAGGAAATGTCATTTAATTTTTTTCAACTTGAAGATAATGTGCCTAATCGTAAGATGGTTGTTGGTGTTCTACAAAGAATGTTAAATGTTAAAAACATAACTGAAGAAATGAGTAGTGCAATAGATAAAGTAGTTGACTACCTTTTTACCTTGCCTATTGAATCTAGAACTATAAGTAGTATTGCTGATCATATAAGTGCACTGGGTAAAGACGCTAGTCAATGGGTAGATAATGGAGAATTTGCACATTTATTGAGGGAGGATGCTAATATTGATTGGAAAGCAGAGGTTTTAGGCTTAAATGTTGGGATGTTATGTTCTAAGCCTCAGTGTGCTTCTGTCTTTATTTATTACTTTTTAAATACTTTAATTAATCATCTTGATGGGTCTCCTACAATTTTAGTAATAGATGAAGCATGGATTTTAGATTACGTTTTTACAGATAATCAAGAATTTGATAAGTGGATTGAAATGATGAATAAATTAAATGTTGTTGTTGTGTTTGCTGGTGAAAATATTCCAGCTATCATTTCCAGTAACGTTATTTATGAGTTTAATAAACATGCTGAAACCCAGATTTTCATGCCGAATTCAGTATCGACTAGTAAAATGTATATGAAAGCATTTAATTTATCAAGGTCAGAATGTAAGACTATATTTCAAATGCCATCTCAGGAAGGATATTTTTTTGTGAAGCAAGATAATGATTCAGTAGTGTTGTCTTTTAATTTACCAAATATACCAGAAAGTAATGTTCTTTCTGCTAATAAAAATACGATTCGGTATATGTATGAATCTATTAATAGTCATGGAGATGATGTAAAAGAATGGTTACCTGCATTTTATAAGAAGTGTAGTGTTTAAAGAGTGCTTTTAAGACCATAAAGATTTATTGGATATAGATAAGTTAGTAAGATTATAGATAGTAATGTGATAAGTGTTAGTACACAGGTAAAATTTGTTAAATGTTTGTTGATAAGAAATTTATCTATATGTGTTAAAAAGAATCAATATTATAAGATTACTGATTATACCTTGTGTAGTAGTGTTAATATTTTACAATAATTTAATTAAAAGAATTGATAAATTTACTTATAGAAGTTTTTCTGATACTTGAACATGTTAAGTAAGATTATAATTATTACTTTAATAAATTTAAAATAGTTAATAAACTTTACTTGCTATTAAGAATTTAAAGAGTTATATATTATACCGTACGACATTATTCAATGGGTTCTGTAAGTTTCATATAAAAAATATGTAAAATTTTTTATATGGATTGCAATTATTAATTAATGATATTTTGTGTCTCATGGGTTATAAACTCTGATTTTCTGTTACGTATGCTGATAAAATATTTTAGATATAGTTATAATATAGCTATGCCATAGTTCTGCTTTATCGTCTATGAAGCAAGAAGTTTCATAAAATATTGTTAAGTTTTTATTCAATAGTTACTGATAGATCATACTTGTTATGTTTCATCGATAGATTTATTGTATTTTATGTAATAGTGTGCGGATAAAGAATATGATATTGCCGGATTTTTATACGTTCCCTACAGTAATTAGGGTAGTTAATTCTATAATTTACCTTTTAAAGGAGAATTTTTGTTTTATGCAAATGATTTATCTTATGCATAAGAAGATTTGGTATAGGTTTTTTGAAGATATCTCTTAAGGACATCAATGATTATTGCTCTGATTTTTTTTACAATAGTTAAGTGTTGTTTATGAAAATGTGGCGTTGTAAAGGTATAAATTTATACTTAGTTATTTTGTTATCCTTCGTTTATACATGTGCACCTTTGCATGCTGTGATGTCTTTTGTAAGTGATGATGTGGTAGCATATGCTTGGCAGAATTATAACACTTACTATGGTCTTCATTTTTCTGATTATTATAAGCCCTTAAATAGTATAGAAAATAGTGTTGATAGTGTTATGATAAAGTTTGCTTCACATAATGATTACAGGGCTAGATCTTTCTTGGAGTATATGTTGGGATTGTATCAAGACCTAGAGAACATGTATGCTGTTGAGTTAGGTGTGCCTTTTAATAGACAAGATCGTACATTTGCTCAACATGATGTAATATTTATGCAATTATCTTCTTACTGGGGGAAGGTAACAATCCATAACATACCTATAGGTGGTTGTAAACCTCTATATGCTGGTACTGCGATTTATGGTTCTGTTGCTGCCATAGCATTTCTGGAAAATACGAGTATTAGCTCGGAAGTCTGTATATGTCTTGTAGGGGACTGTAATGTTAAACCTATAAGAGGTGAATGTAATCAAACCAGTATACGTTGTAAAAAGGTGATCACGGCATCTGATCCTCCACCTTTCTGTAGTATGTTGGATACGTCTAATATAGTTTCTATTACTCCTTTGGCGTTTTCTAAGCAAACTTTTTTCAGCTCTGGAGTTAAAATACATATTTATTCAGGATCTGAAAAACTTTATGCAAAGGAGTTATATGCAAAATCTTATAAGGTAGGTGATAGGACTTCTTATAATATTTCATATGCTGGAGTTCCTTATGAATTTCAAGTCTATAAGGGTAGTTATGGTAAAGTATGTGTGGAATATATTAATAGTGGAGTGAAGGAGAAAGACGTTTGTTTTCCTTCGCCAGAGTTAATGCGTCCTAAGGTGACTCCTAGTGCTAGTGGTGTTCATATACAATATCAAGATTGTCAAGGATTATCTGATTGTAATGTTGATATGTCATCAGGTACACAAAATAAAGATATGGGTTTTTCTGTGATAAAACCTAAGATTAATTTGAATAATTATACTTTGCTCAGTCAGTATAAATGTAAAGATGGGAAAATTGTTGAGGATGTAAATCAATGTGCAAATGGCGTAAGTATGAGACTTGGATACGTAAATGACAATAATGGTAATGTTACATGTGTTATTAATATGCCTTTTGTTCCTATGAAGTATTCTATAAAAAAGAATAATAGAGACTTATGGTTGAATATACATGAGAAAATGCTTTCGGGTTATGGAGTTGTTGATGATGGGAAAGAGTTTGAGAGATATGTAAACTGTGATCATAAGTTTGCAATAGATATTAAAAGCATGACACAAGATCAACTAGATAAAATTAGTAGTGTAAAACAGGATACATTTTTTAATATTGCAGGTCACTATAATGCTAAAAGTGCTGTATGTCGAGGCAGTATGCTTTATAAGTATGAGAATTACAGATTATATGAAGAAGGTGACCAAATATCTTGTAAAGATGTTGTTGAGTTGGATTATGGCACAAGGAAGATTAAAGTATGTAACTCACTTTATGTGAGTGATGATGATTTTACAGATTTCTTTCATGCGGATGGCGAATTAAAGGACATTGTACCTCTGAATCCAATCTTACAGGGTATGTGTGTAAGTAATTTCCCTTCTTATGAGTATAAAAGAAGAACTTTAACAAGAACAATATTACCAACTTCTTATAAATTAAGTATTGATAAACAAAGTACGGAATGTGACTTTCTAAAAATAGAAGCATGGGGTGGAGGGGCATCTGGAATATCAAGATCTGGTAAATCTGGTAAAGCTGGTAACTATGTTATGGGGTTATTAAAATTTGATAAGAATATAATTGATAAGAAGTTAATAATTGAGATTGGAACTGGGGGTAAAGGCGTAAATTCTTTGAGTAATTCTGGTGGAGATACCACTGTAAAGTTGTGTGATGATAATAAGAATTGCTTAGTAAAATTAGTAGCTAATGGTGGTGATGAAGGTGGTAATTATTTGCGGGATAATTCCGAAGGAGTTAATAATCTAGTTCATTACAGATTTGCTCCCGGATTACAGAATTCAGGAGAAAATGAAATATTAGTACCTTATCAAAGTGCAGATATGCCTTATGGTAAAGTAAAAAAAGGGGATAAGGAATGTTTGTGTAGTAGTAATCTTTTAGAGAAAAATTCTAATAAATATTGGGGAGCTGGAGGATGTTCTAGTGTTTATAACTGCGCTCAAGAAGGTGCTGATGGTATGGTGAAATTGACTTGTGAAAAATGGTCAGGACCTGTGGGTAAAATAAAATTAATAGATGAAAATTCATGTGATGATCTTTTGGTTACATTGATAGAGAAAATTAATAAATCAACATCTGCTATACCAAATGAAGTGAAAGAATTTTTGAACAAAATAAGTCAGGTTGACTTTTGTATATATTCAAAAGGTTTTCCGAATTTGATGTCAAGTATGTATAAGTATTTTTCTACAGTTGATGAAATATTCGTTAGTGGTAATGTATCAGGAGATAATTTAGCAGGTCTTCGTAAAGAGTTATTAACTGAATTGAGTAGAGCAGAAGTTAAAGCAATGTTGGCAAAGTTGGGAGTTCATGATTCTCCTGCAACGGTGCTTTTGTATATTGATGCACTTGATTTTAATTTTGGTGTCAATGTATCAAGTGTGTCGTCAGGCTTGTTGAATTATTATGTTTCTGAAGGGGTATTTGATTACAATTTTTCAGAAAATAATACGAGTCATAGTAAAATACCTGATGACGAAGCAATAATGTTTAATATAACCAGTGAAAAGCCAGAACAGTCGTTTAGTTTGGAGTTAAAGGATCAGGAATTTATAAGGCAATATAAAAATTTTATTGATGTAATACATAAGAATGTTGCCATAAAGGGAGAAGGACATAAAAGGAATGATATTGTAGTTTCTTGGATGTATGCTTTCTTTAAATCTGATAAACAACTTTTCGAACTTTATGCAGCTCCTTTTGTTAAATTGATGTTGGGAATGGATCTAAACAAATTTATGAAATGGGGAAACTGTAGTGATGAACACATAAAATTGTTTAAGTCTATAAGTAAGTATGGTGAAAAATTGCCTTCAAAAGTACAAGATTTTATAGGGAAAATAGCTACTGGGGATTTTTGTAACACATTTTCTGAAGTAGCATTGTTGAATTCATACATTACAGAATTGTCTGATTATGTATATAGTTGTGCATTAGGGAATGACGAAGAGGGATGTTTAGAAGGTCAATGGTCTACTAGTCTAGGGTCTGCAGCTTATAAGTTAGAGAAAGCAGTGTATCGTGACTATCAAGTTTTTACTGATGTGGGTGTTACAAGTAATAAAAAAGAGGTGTTTTTATTGCTTGATGCAGCAATATTTAATTATGTAATGTCTAAGTTAAATGTTGGTAATTCTGATATAACTAAAACATTATCGTTACTAAAGTCTAGGTCACCACATATTTTTAGTGAATTACCTTATGACACTATTTTAGAGTTACGGCAAGATGTTAATAATGTGAAGTATGGTGATCATAGGGTGAATATAATTACATTATGGTCTTATGCAACGTACAGTATCTATGAGTGGGATGTTGAAAATTTTAAATCTTTTGTAAGCCTACTGCTGGAGTTAGATATGCAATCTATAAAAATTAGAAGGTGTACTAGTGATGTGCTTGATTTATTCAGGAGATGGGACCTTTACAGAGATAGGTTACCTAAGACCTTACGAGATTTCTTGGATAAAATACTTAACCGAGGTTTCTGTAGACAAGTGTTGAGATTCCCAGAATTAAAGACTGCATTGATAGGATATACGAATGTCTTGAGTGATGCATTGCGTGCAGGTCGTTTATTCAACTTTGGATCTCTATACCATATAGACAATGTTGATAGGAAACAATTATCAAATGTAAAAGAGATATATTCTTATCTTGTGGATCTTTGGTCAGATGTTGGAAAGTTATCTTCTAGCATTGCAAACCTTTTGGATAACCCAGATATCTATAAAATTTTCACTGATACTGGTATTACAAGCAGTAAAGAAGAAATATCTTTAATCATTGATGCGATCATCTTTAATTTATTGGTGTCGGAGACACAGGTTCACAGGGATAAAATGAACACGTTGTTGTTATTGTTTAATGATAATAATCGTGTTACTTCTGTTATGAGTGTAGATAATCGGGATGAGTTTCCTGGTATGGGTATTGTGGCTTTTCAGAGAAACATTACTAATAAGTATGGAGATGACTACGCTCATAACACTGATATAATAGTGTTGTGGTCTTATATATCATATATTTCTTCCGAATCTAGATGGAGTATTCAAAAATGTAAATCTTTTATTAAGTTACTATTAGGAATGGATGTGGATTTTGAAGCACTACAAACATGTGGCAATGATGTCGTTGATTTATTTAAGAAATTGAATACTTATAACAAAGATAAGTTGCCTTTAAAACTTCAACGTTTCTTGGATAAAATAAATGAAAAGAGTTTCTGTAAAAAGATATCGCAGTTTCCAGAACTGGAAACTTCATTAATAATGTATGTAAATGCATTAAGAGATATATTGCGTTCGGATAATGTATTGAAGTTAGGTTCTGCGCCTCATGTATATAATAATATAATATTAGATGAAGAATCTCTTAAAAGTCAAATGAAGGTGTATCATATGCTTCAAGGTTTTCTATCAAATATAAGGAAATCGTTTTTTAGCGTTGTAGATCTTTTGAACAATCCAGATATATATAAAATTTTTACTGATATGGGTATTACAGATAGTGCAGAAGAAATATCTTTGATCGTTGATGCAGTCATCTTTAATTTATTGGTATCAGAAATAAAAATTGAGAAAAAGGTTGAATATAGTGCTGATATTTTTCAGCTGATGAAGTTTAGATTCTTGTCTCTTCCTCCAGGGAAAATGCCTGCTTGGTGGAAGTCTAACTTCTATAGTATTAACAAATTACGACTAATTGATAATAGTGTTGTTAGTCATAGAGTTGATGTGTTTACATTATGGTCTTATATATCACATGCTTTTTTATCCATAATAGATTTTGAAAAGAACCCTAACGCTTTCACCGAAATGCTTTTTCCAGTATATCGGGAATTATATGAAGGATGGGGAAACTGTGATAAAGACGAAATAGCATTTCTTGAATCTATAAATCAATATAGTGAAAAATTCTCTTCCCAGGTACAAATGCTTATAAAACAAAAAATAATGGAAAAGAGTTGTGGACGATCATCTGTGGTACGACTATTAAGCTCATATAGCATACTATTGCGAAAGTATATAGTTCAATGTATATTGAATGATGTGGATACAGAAAGTTGTGTTAATGGTTCTTCCCTACGTGCCAATATATCCCATCTACAGCGTCAAGTTTATGAGAATAACTATAATTATCTGATGTTTCGTCCCTTTTCTCGTAGAACCCACAAGCTAAATACTGATGTGGTAGTTATTCATTATCTGCTGGATCAGTTTGATGTTAATGAACGTAAGAAAATAAGTAGTATATTATCATCCTGGCCTATGTTTCCTAAGGATGATATTACAAGATTACGGCAAGGTGCTAATGGTGATTATAAGGCAAATATGGTTGCATTATGGTTTAGTATGGTACGTTTTTTTAGCTCTATTGACTTGTTACCGTATTTTGTGAGATTGATTATGGAAGGAGAGTAAAGTCTTACAAAATTACTTGTTAGGACAATGAATGGAAGTTTATAGATAAAAACAAAAGCAAAAGTTTTTGAAAAGATATATGGGTTCCTAAAATTTGTAAATATCAAGAAAGTTAAAAAGCAGAATTATAGGTGCATTTAAGAATGTTATCTGTATGAAATATATATGAATTTGATGTATGAAGGCACTATTTTTTATAGAATTCACTGATTTGTAAAAATAATGGCACTGTAAATTTATCAGTGTTTTTGTAAAATGAGCTATAAGAGTAATTGTTATTTACATTACATAACTGCAGCAGTGCTTTGTTTTAGAGAATAGTCATTTTTTATAGATTAATTGGGTGATTAATATAGTACAAAATATGCATTTTAGTATAACTGACTGTTTTATGAAATTTTCTGATTTGTAGAAATAATTGTACTGTAAGTTTTTTATTGGACTATAGAATAATTATTTGCTGCGTTATAAAAGCTATAGCGATGTTTTAGTTCAAGTAGTCAACACTTTTTATGTATTAATTAATGGTTAACATAATTTGTAAATGTGAATTGTGTCTTGTAAAGGCTATTGATTAATTTTTTGCATATGTATAAGAATTTCTACTGTAAATAGTATGTTTAATGTTATGCATAACAATTTAGTTGAATAGTGAGGAGAAAGAAGATTTTATAATATTAGTAGGATTATAGATTGAAGTTCTGTTGATGTTTTTATAGGTGAATTTGATGTGGTTTATTGAGGATAATCACCTGTTTATTACTGGTATTTCAATTTGCTAATCAGCTGTATATATTCTAAAGTATAATTTGATCTTTTAATGATATGACTTGTTATTCACTAATAGCATCTTAACTATAAGGTTGGTTCTGGTGTGTGTTTTATAATGCACAAATCTACAACCATGTAGATAATTGAATGGTATAATATACAATTTTAGATCTATATTTAGATGAGTGTATACCTTCTGTTAAATGGTAAAGTGTGTGTTAAAAAAAATAGCTCTTGTAATATTTTATTTGTATATTATCTTTCCCTACTCTAGTTTATGTGAATGTAGTGATAGTAGTACGTTTTATACTTTGGATGAATTAGACAAGCATAGTCACCCTTTCTGTGATTTTATATTCAAGCAAGTGCCAGTTCTAGACTTTCGTATCGTACCATTTTATATGCATTCATTTTTTGATCCCAAGTTATTTTTTATGCATCCTTCTAAAGGTTTGAAGCTTGTACCGGAGAGAAATGAATCGTTACATGTTGATTTCAAATCTATGATGTCTAGTTATGCAAAACGTGCTAAGGACAGTAATAATCTAGCAGATTATGGTATTGTATATTATGGAATGTATAGAAGTGGAGATAATTTATGTGTCTACTACAATAGTAGTGGCCAATGTGTAAAACAGTGTTTACCAATACCTGCATTAAGGCGACCTGTACTAAAAAATAGTAAAGAGCACGGACTTGTTGCTGAAATTAAAATGAGGAGTGTAATTGAAAGCAATCTAAATAGGGCTACTGGACGTGACTATAGGGATGAAGTAAAGGAAATGTCTATACCAGCCCTAAGTTCTGTATTGGGTGAGTCTATTAAGCTAATACAACCTAAGATGAACATAGAAACTCATGAGTTTGAAACTGGAAAATCCTGTATTGAAGGTAGATGCACTGAAACTATAGAGGAAGTTGCAACTAACAAAATACAGCATGATAGTATAAAATGTTTACAAGGGTTAAATTATGTAAGAAAGGGGTATTATATAAAAAAATATGATAAGACTATAGGAGGGCATAGATATTTCTGGTTAAGATTAAATAAAAAAAAATTAGTGCGTCATAGATATGATGGTGAAACATATTATCCATGTGATGATAGCATGAGTTATGATCTTGATAATATAAACATGAGGTCTTTTGTAACTTCTATTAAAGTTCTTGGTAATCATTATACTATTCCTAGACTTGGACCCAGTATTAATCCGTATAAAGGAAATACAGAGCGAAATTTGTGTAGAAATAGTCAATTATATTTTTATGTTCCAACTTATCTTAGAGAAATTGAGGATGAAAAAGAATGTGTCTTTGGAGAGTTAAAGTATTCTTCTGATGAAGAAAAACATACTAAGAGTTGTTTATATAGTTATACAAGTGATGATTTTCAAACTTTTGGTCCAAGTAGAAATAAAAGTGAATTGGAGAATATGGATTTTATTCTACAAAATAATGGAGTTCCAGATGGATTAGTAGAAAGGAATTTGTATTTTGAGGAAATGTGTGTAGATCAGTTTCCTAAATATGAATATAAGGTTAAAAAGCATATATATGGTGCTAGAACAAAACGGTATGTATACGAAATAGATAGTTATCGTAAATGTGATTTTATAAAAGTTGAGGCTTGGGGAGGAGGTCAAGCTGGGTATATAAAGGATGGTAAAGCTTATTCTGGAGCTCCTGCTCATTATACTCTTGGTATATTAAAAACTAATAATGAACGGTTAAAGGGAAAGAAACTAGTAATATATGTTGGAGAAGGAGGAAGATATCCAGAAGAATATGGAGAAGATACAGTAGTAGCTCTGTGTGATTCTGACACTTTTGATAGTACCTGTCAGATTTCATTTGTAGCTCGTGGATGTACTCATAATGGATGTGAGAAAAATAACTCTTCTATTAATGATGATATTGTGGCGCATTATAGATCTGCTACTGGAGCAGATTTTAGTCAGCAAAGGCCTATATGGTTACAATATTATAGGTTTATTCCATGGGGAAATCCTCATTTTCCTGATAGTTCTATTAGATTAAATCCTGATGATTGTGCAGGACCAGCAAATGCATTTGAGAAAAATCCAAATCAATATCCTGGTTCTGGAGGATGTGCAAATCTCAGTAAATCCATTCAACAAGGTGCAGATGGGTTAGTAAGGTTAACATGTGAAGTATGGAGTGGTAATACTACTCGAGTACAGAATAAGCAAAATGGTAACTACTCTTATGATAAAGATAAGAAATTATTGTGTAGTACAGACGGGGGTGGTGAATGTTTGAGGTCGGTTTGTATATATTCTACAAACAATAGATATATGAAATTTAGGTCTCCTATTACTATGTTTGGCGAGGAATGTAAGCCTCTTGTTAAGCGACAGATCAATCTTCTTGCAAATATCTTTTTTGCAGGTAATAGAATGACTGTGAGACATGTTGGTCGTGATAAGTATTGTTATCAAAATCATGAAGGTAATGCGCCAACTAGAGGTTATGCATCTACTGTTGATCAGGTAGCTTATAGTGGTAAAATTCGTATTAATCGTATAAAGTGTAGGAGAAGTTCGGATAAGATGGGTTTATCATGTTATAGAAGTAAAATAAGTCAGTTAAAGATGTCAGAAGATAAATATGTGTGTTGTTATCACAATATGGATGATCCAAATCATACAAGAGATATTTGTTGGAGAGAAAAAGGTGCTGATATATTAAATAGATTTCATGACAGCAATTTACCTCCAGAATTGAGGCAGAATTTTGATGATGGAGGTAAAGAATTGCTTACTAATCTTTCTATGGCTTCTAAGAAGAAGTCAACGTCTAGTGCACAAACTAAAGTGCAGCAGAGTCAGACAACAAAGGTTATTAATCCTGTAAAATATAATTATGATATAAAAAAACAGTTATCATACTTGTATACTCAAGATAACACTCAATATCTGAAAACTATTGATGCTTATTTGTTGCAGAATAATGATAGTGTATTTGTTAATATGTTAGCCCGAAAGGAGATTAGCTGTCCATTTAATGGTGAAATAAGGGTAGGTGGTTATGAAATAGGTACAAATTCAAAATATAAATGTTATTATAACACATTAAAGGATTATAGGGATTCAAATTCAAGAGACAAGCAACATGTTTTTGATTGGAAAGATGCTAATATTAGGCTTACTGATAGTTTTTTAACATTAGCAAAATTAGGAAATCTTCCAAAAAAATCACAACCTGAAAAACCAGTTAAAAAACAGTCTAATAGTGTGAATTTTACAGTAACAATGGAAGAAGAAAGTCTAATGAATTCAGAATATGCTTATTATCCTCAAGAAAAAACGTTTTGTTTTGACACTACAGATAAGGTACAAAATAAAGGATGTTTAACTTCTTTGTGTATTTACTCTCAAGATGGATCTTTTAATAATTCAGATAGTTATAAGTTGATAAAAGAGGGTGTTAATAATACCAATGCGTGTTTATCTGTAGATGCGATAAAGAGTGATAATAACATGGGTACTGGTGTGAAGATATTATGTTCAAATGATGATCATTGTTGTTATAGTAATGATAAAATAAAAAAGTGTATACCTGATAAAGATCTTGCCTTATCATGTTATAAAGAGAATCAGGAAGGCTCTTATATATGTTGTTATAGTAATATAAAACACCATAATCTTAATCAGAGTAATCAGAGTAATCAGAGTAATTATGTGTGTTGGAAAGGAAACCGAGCTATATGGCAAATACTTGGTTATTATAAGTTGTCAGAAGAAGCTATAAAACAAGTGAATAAGCAGCATGACGAAGTTATGGTGGGGCATATGGAGCAATCAAGGAAAAAGGTTCAAGTAAAAAAGTAGATGCAAAAGCTAGTTAGATGTGTGAACTAAGTATGGTTATATGTTTGTATTTTTCAGGATATAATCTAAATGAGAAAGTCTAGATATGTAATTTTAATGTTGTAGTGTGTAAAAAGTTCTAATCATACATTTTATATTCGTAATAAGTGTTTAGTGATAATAAATTATTTAATCTATGGTTAATATTTAACCAGTGTTATATGCTCAACGTAGATAAGATAATAGTTGTGCTATCCAGGTACTGGCTATTTGGGGATGAATTGACAATTATATAGTAAATTTATTGCTTAAGTTAATTAATCGAATCGATTTTGCTAAGTTTTTTAGAATTTTCTTAAAAATCATAACAATATATTAACTAATATATTATATTTATCATAAAATATAATTAATATAGAGAAATGTTTATGTTAATATATTAAATTTTCTTTTCTACTAAGTATAGATGCTTATGTCTAGATGTGTTTTTAGTCTTATAAAAAGAGTCATGTGTATATTTATATTCATATTTTGTATGAATGCCGCGTGTGCGTTTGGATATAAGGAAATTTCTAATGGGAAACCTAGTGTACGTTATGGTTCCATGTTGTTTCTTGATTATAAAGTAGAATTAACCACTTATATTTCTGGTATCGTGACTATTAATGTAGGAGAGTGTAAATTTGTAGAAGCATATGCAAAGCACTATATTGTTTATGTCGATAAGAGTGATTCTTTACATCCGAGTTTATGTCTATGTTTGGTATCCTCTTGTGAAGGGTTGCCAGAAAAACAATTAGGATGGGCGTCAAAATGTGATGCTAGACCAGCATGTGAAAACATATCCCCAAGGCTATCTCATATACCATTTTGTCCTATAATATTTGAAGACAAAAATATCATTAGATTTGTGCCAGTAGAATTTTCACGTCAAACGTACTTTAAACCAGGTATTAGGCTTATAGTACTAGATGGTGGAAATTTATATAAGGAAGACTTTTTCTTGTCTAGTTATAATTCTGAGAAGAAGAAATATAAAGCTACATTTGCTGGAAAGTTGTATAAGTTTTCAGTATATAGATTTGGAGACAGTAAAATATGTGTTGACTATTATGATAATAAGGGAGCGTTTTTAACTAAGTGTATTCCTATTCCTGCGTTATCTACCACAGTATTACGTAAACATCTAGTTAATAAAGTAGGAATACAGTTTAATAATACTCTTTTAGAACATGGCAACCCTGTTGATGATGATATTATGCGTAAGTTTAATATTAATATCATAAGGCCTAAAATTAATTTGTGGACCCATAAATTCTATTTAGCTGAACGATGTCAAGATGGAGAGCTCGTAGCACTGAATGAATATTGTAAAGGTGGAATAAGTCACGTAAAATATAAGCATGATGATGCAGTTATGGTAAAATGTGTAGATATAAATAAAGTCTTTGGATATGTATTAACACTTTCTACAGATCAGGGAAATAGATGTTTTTGGTTTAAACCTTTACCTTACAAGATGCTACCTTATGTGCGTGTAGGAGAAGAGTATGAACAATGTCCTGGTTATGGGTATGATATAGCAAGTAAGAAGCAAGATTTTTTAGATAATATTTTGATAGATGAAGGTAATTGCTGTATTAACTCTGATGAGCAGAATAGCAGTGAAAAGATTAGTGTTTATCAAGGTAATCACCCTTGCAATAATATCAAAGATTCATGTTATTTCTATAAAAGAACTCTAAAGTATACTACTAAGTCTCCAAAGTTATTTTCTGGAATTCCCCCTAAATTTGTCGAACCTAGTAGATCTGATGTTAGTATGTCACAATACTTTAATGTCGATTTTCAAGAAATATTGACTTTAAATAGATCATGGAAAAGTAAATTACAGCCCTTAGATTATCATTCTATGGGGATGTGTATTGATGATTTTGAAGGTGTAATATATACAGCAACAAAAGGTTTCGCGAATGATAGTATTTCAAATGCTATGTTGTTGAAGTCTAATAAAGCATTGAAAGGTAAAAAACATACGTATAAATTGTTATATCCTTCTAAGTTGCAACATACATATAATGTGCCTGGTAAATGTAATTTTGTAAAAGTAGAAGTTTGGGGTGGAGGGCAATCTGGTAAAATTGATGTTAAAAATTGGACAAATAAAGAAGGGCAACCTGGTGGATATGTAATGGGTATGTTTTATTTAAAAGAATCTCGAAGACATTCTATAAAAGTAGATTTTCAAGGGATTCATCGTCCGATTGATAATAACGATGATGGTATAGGAACAGATACTATAGTTGAGTTTTGTAAAACAGGTAGGTATGGTAAAGTAATGTGTGAAGTGAAGTTAATAGCGGGTGGAGGAGGTGGAAAGTTACAAAATAATATAAAGGAGATGGTAAAAGTTAATAATTTAGTACGTAATAAGGAAATGTTATATTATAGAGTGGTTGATAATCATTTAGATCGTAGATCAGGAAACGTGCCAAGTGGTAAGAGAATAAGATTTATTCCATATCAGGACTTTATGACAGAAGTTTTATGGGAAGAGATAGGGCAAAATGACTGTAAATCAGGAAAGCTTTTAGCTGAGAATAATAGCGCGTATTTTGGAGCTGGTGGTTGTGCAGATGTTAACACTGACTCTACTGAGGAAGGAGCAGTTGGTATGGTAAGAATTACTTGTGAAACTTGGTATAATAGATAGATGCTAGCTTGTGTAGTTAGAAAGTGAAGCTTATCCTATATTAGAGACGTTATGACAGAAGTTTTATTGTGGAGAGAGGTGAATGCGTATTCAGAAAGTTTGTTGTTGAAAATAATAGTGAACATTTTGGAGCTGGTGGCTGTGTAGATGTTAGCACTGACTCTATTGAGGAAGGAGCAGTTGGTATGGTAAGAATTACTTGTGAAACTTGGTATAATAGATAGATGCTAGCTTGTGTAGTTAGAAAGTGAAGCTTATCCTATATTAGAGACGTTATGACAGAAGTTTTATTGTGGAGAGAGGTGAATGCGTATTCAAAAAGTTTGTTGTTGAAAATAATAGTGAACATTTTGGAGCTTGTGGCTATGCAGATGTTAGCACTGACTCTACTGACGAAGGAGCAGTTGGTATGGAAAAATTACCTGTCAAAATCTGAATCAAAGTTAGGCTATAGTTTATATAGCTTTGTATTATAAATTTATGGTAATTATGTAGGCTATGTGTTGATAATGGGTAATTATATAAATTCAAAGTATTATTAGCTTAATAACTTATTTTTGTTGGCTCACTAATATACATTAAATTTTATAATGTTATATTGTGTGTATTATTAATAAGTGGTGTGAATATTTGTGTTATGATGCTTTTAGTGGAGTTGTATGTATGGTTGTTAATTTAGCTTTAGTGTATTGATATGACCCATTTTTCTGTTCTTACTAGCCTTTGTCTTCCCATATATATATATGTTCTCGTTGGCCTTAGTTTCATATTTATAATAATTGTATATATTGTCTCCTAATATGTTATTCATAATACATGGAAAAAGTAATTTTACAGGCTTTAAAGGTAATCCACATATTGCTCTTATTAATTGTTCAAATTGACTAATATTACAGGCATCTAAACTCCAATGTCCAGAGTTATGAGGACGTGGAGCTATTTCATTAACTATTAGTTCTTGTGTATTTGTTATGAAAAATTCAACTGTTAATAAGCCTACTAGATTTATGGATTCTGCAATTTGTAGGGCAATTTTTTGTGCTTGTACATTTATGTCTTGAAAGATTAATGCTGGTACTGATGATGTTGCTAAGATGCCATTAGTGTGATAATTTTCTGCGATTGGAAAGAATTCTATAGATCCGTTGATGCTTTTTGATATTATAACAGATATCTCTTTATGAATTTTTACAAACTTTTCTAAAATATATGGCTGTTCCCAATTGAGATCTAACAGATTATTTAAATCGTCCTGTTGCTTTATTAAATATTGACCTTTCCCATCGTAACCTAGTTCTGTGGTTTTAAGTATAGTAGGATACCCTAATTCTAAGACATTTTTTACTAAATTGTTGTAATTATCAATTACTCTAAAATCTGTGGTTTTAATTCCTAAGTTTCTTATATGCTGTTTTTCTCTTATTCTATTTTGAGAAATATATAGAGCTTCTTTTTTTGGATAAACTGTAGTTTTTTGTGATAATATGTCTATAGAGCTACTAGGAATATTTTCAAATTCTAAGGTTGCAATGTCGACGTTAGCTGCAAATTTAAGCAATAATTCTGTATTGTGGTAATTGTCTAATATAGTTACGTGCTTAGTGGTGTATACTGATGGGTCATCTGGATTGTCAGTTAATAAATGTGTTTTATATCCTAATTCTGCTGCAGCAATGGATATCATTTTTCCTAATTGGCCTCCACCTATGATTCCAATAGTAGATCCAGGGCTGACGTATGAATTGTATGGCATGATAATCAGTTTATTGTTATGTTTTCAAAGTTAATAATAATCTGCCTAAAAAAAACAAGTCAATTAAATAATAAAGTGTGATTTTTTTGATACTAGATTATAGCATCCTATATTTGTGACATAGTGTTTGTGCAATAGCTTTTGTTATAAAAAATTTAATGTGATGTGCATAATTAATATTGTACTAATTTTAAAGATTGTTTTTGATTATTTCAGATCATAAATTTCAAGTATTGTATGTTGATATATTAGTCAGATTAGTGTACCATTTATTATGTAACTGAGGGTTATTTATGACGCTGCAATATTATAGCATGACCAAGCTTATTGAGGTTAAGGTTGTTCCAAGTTACTTAGAAGAGCAATCTGCTCCACATGAAAATTGTTATATATGGTTATATAGCATCAGAGTTAAGAATAGAAGTAATTCTACAGTTCAACTTTTAAGGAGGAGTTGGAAAATCATTGATTCAGCAGGTATTATTAATGAGGTAACAGGTTTGGGGGTAATAGGAAAGCAGCCTGTATTAAAACCTGGAGAATTTTTTGAATATACCAGTGGTGCATATCTGAGTACTCCGTCCGGTATGATGCATGGAGAATATCAATTTATGGATGAAGATGCTGCGCAGATTTTTTATGTTAGTATACCAATGTTCTCATTAGATAGTCCTTATGTTAATACAAAACCACATTAATGTTTCTGGTTATTTTAGTTGTTAGCTCCAAATTATGTGGTATATTGAAATATAGTTTTTTATATATTTTTGCTTCTATTGAAGTACATCTGTAGTTAAGTTAGTAATTATTTGAATTTTAGTCATAAGATGTGAATGTGAACTTTAGCATGGTTATTACTATTTTTATGTTGGGTAATCTGTTGTTTGGGAAAAGGCTATTAAGGATATGTTATATATTTTACAATAAATACTCTTCTTGATTTTTTAATAAAAATTTGTTATATATTTACCTTAGCTGAAATGAGTATAAATAATTGTTTAGAATTACCTGTTAGAAAAGATATTTTTTGGCGTTTTCATTTCAAGTTATAGTAAGCATGAGTATGCTATTTAGTTACTCGTTTAGCTGAGTTGCATTGTAGAAAGGTATACTTTAATAGAGTAATGTGTAGTTAAACTTAAATAAGAAATCACCTATGTGATACTTTAACTTAAAGATTTGAGTTATATACTAAGCTTTCTATATGATATATTAAGTTATCTGGATAAAAAGGTAAATTGTAAGGAGTATATGGTGTGGGATTTTTAGATTCTCTTAATTCAAGAAAAAAGTTAGCTGTAGGAAAAAGTTCTTATGAATACTTTAGCTTGAAAGCTGCAAGCAGTAAGTTGGAGATTGATATTACTAGGTTACCATATTCGTTAAAAATATTGTTTGAGAATTTATTGCGTAATGAAGATGGTTATGGTGTTAAGGTTGAGGATATAAAAAAATTAGCTCAATGTGTTAATGAACATGTAAACTATGAAATTAATTTTTCTCCGGCTCGGGTGTTAATGCAAGATTTTACTGGTGTACCAGCAGTAGTTGATTTAGCTGCAATGCGTGATTACGTAAAAGAAAGTGGTGGAGATCCAAGCATAATTAATCCTAAAATACCAGTTGATTTGGTTATTGATCACTCAATACAAGTTGATTTTTATGGGAAAGAAGATGCATTTAATAAAAATATATCTGTAGAGATACAAAGGAATTTAGAAAGATATAAGTTTTTAAAATGGGGGCAACATGCTTTTAGAAATTTTCGTGTTGTACCTCCTGGAGCCGGTATATGTCATCAGGTTAATTTAGAGCATATTGCTAAAGTTGTATGGAATGAAGGGGATTTAGTATATCCAGACACTTTAGTAGGTACTGATAGCCACACAACTATGATTAACGGTTTATCTGTTTTAGGGTGGGGAGTAGGTGGTATAGAAGCTGAAGCAGTAATGTTAGGTCAGCCTATTACTATGCTTATTCCTAAAGTTGTAGGATTTAAGTTGATAGGGAAATTATCTGAAGGTGTTACTGCAACAGATATGGTGTTGACTATCACTAATATTTTGAGAAACAAAGGAGTTGTAGGAAAATTTGTTGAGTTCTATGGAGATGGGTTAAGTGGTTTGTCGATTCCAGATAGAGCTACTATTGCTAATATGTCTCCTGAATATGGTGCTACATGTGGATTTTTCCCGATAGATCATAAAACTTTAGAGTATTTAGAGATAACAGGACGTGATTCGTCTCTAATAGATTTAGTAGAATCCTATGCTAAAGAGCAGTGTTTATGGTATACCAAGGAAGAGCCGCATTATGATGATAAAATAGAATTTAATCTAGAGACGGTGCAACCTGTGCTTGCTGGCCCAAAAAGGCCTCAAGATAAAATTTTTCTTTCTGAAGTAAAAGCAGCATTACAGAATTTATTACCAACTTCAAGATCAACAGTTGGTGCAAGGGACAAATCTTTACAAGATGGAGATGTAGTTATTGCTGCAATAACCAGTTGTACGAATACATCAAATCCTAACGTTATGATTGCTGCTGGACTTATTGCTCGCAAAGCAAATATGTTGAATTTGAAATCTAAGACATGGGTAAAAACTTCATTAGCTCCAGGTTCACAAGTTGTTACAGAATACCTAGTGAAGTCGGGGTTACAAAAAGATTTGAATGCGCTAGGGTTCCATTTGGTTGGATATGGATGTACTACTTGTATAGGGAATTCTGGTCCCTTAAATCCTGATATTGAAGAAGATATCAAAGTCAATAATTTAGTTGTTGCATCTGTTTTGTCTGGTAATCGTAACTTTGAAGGAAGGATACATCCTTCTGTAAAAGCTAATTTTTTGGCTTCCCCACCTCTTGTTGTAGCTTATGCTTTGGCTGGTACTGTGAATATTAATATTCACGAAGATCCAATAGCTGTAGATGACAATGGAAGAGATGTTTATTTACGTGATATATGGCCTTCTAATGATGAGATCAATGAAGTTATCCGTAAAACTATTGATAAACAGATGTTTGTTGATAGATATAAGCATATTTTTAATGGAGGAAAATATTGGAAAGATTTAAAATATATTGATAGTGATATATATTCATGGGATCCAGATAGTACTTACATACAAAGTCCAACATATTTTAAGAATTTATCTCCTAATATAGATGTGAATAATAGTATTGATATTAATAATGCAAGAATTTTGGCTTTGCTAGGTGATAGTGTTACTACTGATCATATTTCTCCAGCTGGTAATATTGCTAAAAATAGTCCAGCAGGTATGTTTTTAATGAAGAATAATATTATGGTACAAGACTTTAATTCATACGGATCACGGAGAGGAAATCATCACATAATGACGCGTGGTACTTTTGCTAATATTCGTATACGTAACGAGATGGTAAATTGTGAAGGTGGTTTTACTAAGTATGTTCCTACTGGTAAAGAAATGCCAATATTTGATGCATCGCAACTTTATCAACAAAATAACATACCATTAGTTGTTATTGCCGGGAAAGAATATGGTACTGGTTCTAGTAGAGATTGGGCGGCTAAAGGTACTTTCTTCTTAAATATCAGGGCTATTATAGCTGAAAGTTTTGAACGCATCCATAGATCTAACCTTATTGGTATGGGTGTACTACCATTAACTTTCAAGGAGGGTTATACAAGGAAAACTTTGAATTTAGTAGGTGATGAAGAAATTAGCATTGTTGGTAAAATTGGTGTAGGTCAAGAGGTAGAGTGCATTATTTTTAGAAGAGAGGGTAATATTCGTCGAAGTATAAAATTAATTTGCAACCTCAATACCGCAACTGAAGTTGATTATTTTAACAGTGGTGGTGTTTTGCAATATGTACTAATGAAGATGATGTACAGCTAATCCTCTTTTTTTCTAAATGATATTATATGTATATCACGTTATTATAATAAATACATAGACTTTGCAATGCTAATGCATGTGATGTGCTGGAATAAAGATATAAGTACTAATTCTACTAGCACTGCTAGACATAGGCCTTTTTATTGCTTAACTCTTGGTCAATAAAAAGTATATGGTTGCACTATTGAGATATTTGTGGAATGTGCAAGTACTATGTTTGTAATATATTTATTAAACTGTTGTAAGTGAGTTGATAGATAAGTACTACGAATTTATACATACTTAGACCTGCGAGATTATACTAAAAAATAAAGATGAAATATATACAGTGCTAGCACATACTGAATATGTGCGTTTCTTAATTATCTATTCTTGAAAACTGCCGCCCTACACATGGAATTTTATATTATAAAATGCATAGTAAGATGAAATAAAAAGGATGTGTATACAAATGCTGACACTACTCGAACAGATCTTTTTCCTTATTCTATTACTTTTGGTACAACAAAAAAGTCATGTTCTTGTTCAGGAGATTCAGATAATACTATATCTTTTATGTTGCCATCATTAACAATATCTTTACGTAAAGGAAGTCTACAATCGTAATGTATGCCGCCATTACTTATAGGAGTAACATTTTTAGTATCAATTTGTGATATTGTTTGTATCCAATTTAATACTTCCTCTAATTCTCTGAGATGATAATCGATTTCTTGATCATTGAGCCTTATCCTAGTCAACTTTGCAGCTTGTAGTAAATCATTTTTGGTTAGTGACTTACTTGGGCATGAGCGTGCATTAGAAGTATGATTTTCAAGTCTTTTTTCTGTCAATTTTTTCCTTAAGCTTATGCTAAACTATATAGTATATAGTTACTTAGAAATTTATCAATGGATAAAGTTTGAATTTTTGATGTGTTAAAAGAATTATGATTTATTGTGTCAGTGATTGTTAAACTGTCCAGCTTTGAATTGGTTATTTTTTCTATTGCACTGCCAGATAATACTCCATGTGTAACATATGCACTAACTTGTAGAGCTCCTCTATCTTTTAAAGCTAATGCTGCATTGCACAATGTGCCAGCTGAATCTACAATGTCATCGACTATAATACAATCTTTATTTTCTACATTACCAGTTATGTTCATCACTTCAGATACACCAGGTTTTGCTCTATATTTATCTATAACTACTACTTGAATATCATTGTGTAATTTCCACTGTTTTGATAGTGCATTTGTAAAAATTCTGGTTCTATTTAATGCGCCGTAGTCAGGAGATACAACTACTAAATTATCCCTATTGTACTTTTTTGTAATATCTTTTATGAAAACAGTATGAGGACTTAAATTGGTAATTGCTATATCAAAGAAACCAGCTAATTGATTTGAATGTAAATCAATGAAGATAATGTTATTTACATTTGCTGTCCTTAACACGTTAATAATGACTTTTGCGCTTAATGCAGAGATCATTAAGTTGTTATCATCTAAATTTCTATACATTACCCTATCTTGCCTAGTGTAACAGAGGTATGGTATTATCATAGTTGTTTTTCTAGGATATAATGTTCTGTTGATTGCATCTGTCAATAAGAGCAACTCTAGTAAATTATCATGTGCTGGAAAGCAAAGAGAATTTATGATTATGACGTGCTTATTTTTGTCATCTTGGTTTTCTTGAATTTCTACATTTATTTCTTGATCAGAAAAATGAGAGATACACGAGTTAACCAACTTTATACCTGTGATTTTTGATATGCACTTTGCTAAGTTGATACTAGATGTACCAGAAGATATTAACATCGAAAAGAATCTATATGTAAAATGGATGCTCTGATGATACGTAATGGTTTACTAAAAGTAAATAGGTATTTTTTAATAATATGTGTTATCATACAGTAATCTTTTTAGGATGATAGTGGTAAGTAAGCAAGATGTATTAGATGCATTGTTGACAGTTATTGATCGTAATAGCAATAAAAATGTTATTGAATTGGGATTAATAAGGTCCGTATTAGTAAATGATAATATTGTGCATTGTATATTGAATTTATCAGATGAGCATCCAATAGAACAAAAAAATATGATTGAAAAAAAATGTAGGGATGCAATTAATGCTGTACCAAATCTTAAAGAGTTGAAAATTGTGTTTATTACTACACATAATGCTGTTAATGGAATAAATAAAAAAATGCCTGTAAACAAGATATCGATTCCGGGGATAAAAAATATAATACTTATATCTTCAGGTAAAGGTGGTGTAGGTAAGTCTACAATTGCTGTGAATATAGCACTGTCTTTATTACGAAAAGGATATAAATCAGCATTAGTTGATCTTGATATTTATGGACCATCCATACCTCATATGTTGGGTCTTAAAAAGACTACTAATCCTGAAATAGATCATAATAATTACATGATTCCAATTACGAGATATGGTCTTAAAAGTATGTCAATAGGATATTTGATTGATAAAAATAATGCTGCTATTTGGCGTGGTCCTATGGTGACAAAGGCAATATATAGTCTCATGATAAATACAGTGTGGGGGGAAGTAGATTATTTAGTAATAGATACACCTCCTGGTACAGGTGATGTACACATTAGTCTTGTTGAGAAATTTAAAGTTACTGGTGTTGTTGTGGTTTCTACGCCTCAAGATTTAGCTATTATTGATGCAGTAAAGATATGTGATATGATGAAGAAAATGAATGTTCATATTATTGGGCTAGTAGAGAATATGAGTTATTTCATCAATTCTGATTCTGGTGATAAGACTTACATTTTTGGTAAACAAGGCGTACATAGAATAGCAAGTGAATTGAATGTAGATTTTCTTGGGGAGGTAGCATTGTATCCTCAAATATGTAGTGTGGCGGAATTGGGAGATCCATTGGCATTGGATCATGAGATATGTAAGATTTATGATAATATTACTGATAATGTATTACATAGTATGAAAAATAAATGTATAAATTAATATTATGATTGTTGTGTTTTTGTCATTTTATTCTCATCATGTAAGAATTTATACCGTTATTTCTTAATAATCAAAGGTTATCTATATTGTGAAGTTTACCTAACTAAAAAAGTGTATATGTAATTGTGGTCTATCAAGTTAGTGCTTGGAGGTATGTATGAGATTGTATTGTGTCAAAATATGGGTATTGAGTGACTGTAGAATGGTGATTGTTAATTCTTTATAGTGTTTTTATCATGGTTATATAAGATTCTATAGCATTTTTTTCAAACTATATATTGCAATGACTAAAGTTCCTTTGCTCAAGAGTATATGTAATTGTGGTATATCAAGTGGTGTTTAGAGGTATGTATGAGATTGTATTGTATCAAAATATGGGTATTGAGTGACTATAGAATGGTGATTGTTAATTCTTTATAGTGTTTTCATCATGGGTACATAATATTCTATAGCATTTTTTTTTCAAAACTATATTGCAATGACTAAAGTTTTCTTGCTTAGAAGTGTGTAACTATTATCTATGAGTATTATTGTCATATTTTGGATATCGTTACGTTATTCTGAAGAAATTGAAATTATCAGAATAGTTTATAAGTGTTTAGTAAAATGTCATTCCTTTGCCTGTGATTTCATTAGTCTTTACGGAATTTCCGGGTAAATTAGGTAGTGTTTATTATCAGGGTATTTGTACTTGAGAAAGGCAATGTATCTTACAAAAATGTAATGGATGAAACTGGTAGGCAACTGATATTAAATTCTAAAATTTTGATATGTTATTCTAAGCTTAAACTGATATAACTGTAGAGTTAGCTTTGATTCGATTTCTTTATAATATGTTTTATTTCTTTTTCTACTATTTCTTTTACTAACTTCTGTAGATTGTTGTTAAGCCATGTTGACAACTCTGGTTTAAGCATCTTTATTACTAGTTCTTCTACTGTAGGACTTTTATCATTTGAAATATTAGGTGGTTTTGTATAATTATGTATTTGCGTTATTAGCTTTTTTATTTCTTCACTATTTGCAACTATATTTTCAGGTGATACTAGATTTTCTGTTATAAGGCTATTTTGTTGATGAATACCTTTTATTTCTGATGTATTGTCAATTTTAGATATTTCTTCTGAAAGAGTGTGTGTTGTCGTTAATCTTGTTTCTTGAGATGATAGCCGTTGGGTTGATTGCTCTATTGATATGAATTGATTTATATTGGATAATTGATCAGGATAAATTTTTTCTTTTGTAACAGATACTTGTATGTCTGGTTGTGTTGTGTTTTGATATGACTGATATGTTGTTGTTGGTAAATCTGTTATTGATTGGAATGTTTTATTTATTTCATTTAATGTGTTGTGTACATGTTGTATGTTATGTAGTTCTATGGAATTTTCTGGATTTTCTAAATTTAGTACTTCATTATCAGGATCACTACTAGCATCATGCTCTGCAATAACGTGATCTGCACTATCATTGCCAGATATGACTTTCCTAATATTTGCAATTACTTCTTTAAGGGGTTGAAAGTTATTAGTATTACTCATAAGTTTTTATATTAAATAAATTAATGTTCAGCTGTCCTATTAATGCAAGTAAATTATATATACTTATTACAACATTACTTTGTACATTAACAAGATTGACTTTTGCTTTTAAAAGTTCTTGTTCGGCATCTAACACATCTAGGACTGTTCTTAAATTTAACTCTGCTTCCTGTTTTATTCCAAGTAATGTTACTTCTGAATATTTCACAGAGTCTTGAGCTGCTTGTAGCATAGAATTAGCTGTGGAAATATTTTCCCAATTTAAAATTACAGATTCTTTTATAGTATTTAACACTTCATAATGTGAATACATTTTTTGTTTTATTGCAAGTTGTGATTGTGTAATGGCAGCAATGTTTAGACCTTGTTGAAATATAGGTAATGACATTTTTATTTCAAAAAAGTTATCGACTTTTTTAGGGATCATGTGAGATTTATTAGTATAAGTATAGGAATTTATTGATGATATGCTTACGGATGGGAGTAAGTGTGCAATTGCTATTAAAGCACCTTGTTTTGTTGCTTTGTATCCATTGTGGGATGCCTGTAGAGAGAGGTTATTTTTTTGAGCTATTTCTAGAGCTTCTTCTACAGATGATGGTATTGTTGGTATAGTAGGATTTTGTAAATCTGTTGGTATTTCTCCAGTTATATGAATATAGTTAGCTTCTGCAATTTTCATTTCTCCATGAGCCTTGATTAATTCTGATGTAGCTGATGATAATCTAGCAGTAGCTAATGAAACATCTGTTTTAGTAACCTCTCCTAGAGAAAAACGTTTTTGTGTAGCTATTAGGTGTTCTGTTAATACTTTTTTAGTATGTTGTGTTAATTTATATACTTCAGCTGTTGTTAAAACCTTCATGTAAGCTTTAATTGTCTTAAGTATAATGTTTTGTTTCTCTAGTGAAAAGTTGATATCTTCTATATTTGCTAGGTATTTTGACTGTTGAAAAGCAGCAACATCAGCTCCTCCATTGAATATCTGTTGAGTTACTGTGAGGCTCATGGTTCTATTGTCATTACTATTTAAAGAGAGTTCTGGTTGATATGCCTGCAAAGAATATACAACTGATGGTAAAAATTTTGATAGGCTATTCAATTTTATTTTTTGTTTGTTTTCTAATGAATGGTAAAACTTTGCTTTTATGTTGGCATTATTTGATAATGCTGCATGTAAAGCTTCATCTAAATTGGTACAATAGCTGTTGTTAGGTATGATTGATATGATATACATCAATATCAATGTACAGCAAATCTTATGCATATTAAATTTGATTATCATTAAAATGCTACCAACATTATGTCAAAAAACAATACTAGCAATGATTAAACTGTAATTAATTTTGATTAGCAAGAATTAAGTGTGAAGTTTAGTTAATTCAGTTCTATATTGTTACTTAACTTGTAAGTTATAAATTTCATGGATCTTATTAGAGCAAACACAAAGAAAGCATATAGTGGAGGTATTGAAAAAATTTAACTAAGTTAAATTAAGCTACATTAAATTACTACTAAGTATGCATTTACGATACATGCGTATGTTAAGTTTAGGTAGGAGATATTATAAAAAAAGTTCTATTTTATATTAGGTAGGTCATTAGTATAGCAATTATTATTCAGCTCTACATATAATAAGTCCAAGTTTTTTCTCAGTGTTATTTAAGGATAATAATTGGTAATCTTTTGAAGATATAAATAATGTTATTTGTGTTACAGTAGGCAATGTAAGGTTGCAGTGTCTTTCATGTATGGAGCTTGTGGAAGGAGTAAATAAATATAAAGTTAGTTTTTATTGACAAAAATTAATTCTGTGATTACCATGAAAATTTATTAACGATAGATGCAAATGGAGACTTTTTCTTTAAAGGCAAGTCAGGTAAAGAAGCGTTGGGTTGTGATAGATGCAACTGGGGTGGTAGTCGGTAGACTTGCTGCTTTTGTTGCTAATGTGTTGCGCGGTAAGGATAAACCTGAGTATACGCCTCATATGGATTGTGGGGATAATGTTATTATAATTAATGCAGAGAAGGTTCAATTTACTGGTAATAAATTGAAAAATAAGGTCTATTATAGACACACTGGATATCCTGGTGGACTAAAAAGCTGTACGCCAGCTGATTTATTCTTGAATAAACATTCGGAACGTATAATTAATATGGCAGTTCGTCGCATGCTAAGTACTGGTCCAATGGCACGTCGTCGTTTAAAAAATTTATATATATACTCAGGTTCAGAACATAAGCATGATGCACAACAACCTGTAAAATTAGATTTTTTATCAATAAATGCGAAAAATAATAAGAGGAGATAATGGAGAGTAATCCTGATATGTTATCTGATCATCAACAAGATGGTAATGTTAAAGCTGTAAAAGTAGATGCTCGTGGCCGTGCTTATGGCACAGGTAAAAGGAAAGAAGCTGTTGCACGAGTATGGTTAACAGTGGGTAAAGGGAATGTTACTGTTAATGGCTTGGATATTTTTAGCTATTTTAAGAAAAATACCTTGTGCAAGAAGGTTTATAATCCATTTATTGTGACATCAACTTCTGGATGTTATAATGTTGTTGCCACTGTAAGTGGTGGTGGAATTTCAGGTCAGGCTGGGGCTGTTGCTCATGGAATTAGTAAAGCGCTAAAAGATATTAATCCCAGTCTTCATTCTATTCTGAGAGCAGGTGGATTCTTAACAAGGGATTCGCGTGTTGTTGAGCGTAAGAAATATGGTCAACATAAAGCTAGAAAAAGTTGTCAATTTTCAAAAAGATAACCTCTTCCATGAGTTATCAAGTATCAGTTGCCATAGTTGGGGCTACAGGTTATGTAGGTGTGGAGCTAGTACGCTTATTACTATCTCATCCTATGGTCAAAATAAAGTATCTGTGTGCATCTCAATCTAGCGGAAAATTACTTTCTTCTAGCCATTTGCACATCTCGCAGGGTGATATGTCTGTTAGTATCTCGTGTTTTGATGATATTGAATTATCTAATGTAGATGTGGTTTTTCTATGTTTACCTCATGGTGCATCAAATAACGTTGTAAGAAAAATTCATGATGTAGTAAAAATTATAGATTTATCAGCTGACTTTAGAATTAAGGATACGGAAATATATAAGCAATGGTATGGACCGCATTGTTGTCCAGATCTTGTAAAAGATTTTGTATACGGATTAACAGAGATATATCGGGAAGATATTCAAAAATCACGTTTTATAGCTTGTCCAGGGTGTTATCCTACTTCTGTATTAATACCACTATTTCCATTGTTGAGACTTCGTTTAGTGAAAAGTCATAATATAATAGTTGATGCTAAGTCTGGTGTAAGTGGTGCTGGTAGATCTGTTAAACAAGACAAGATGTTTTGTGAAGTTTATGATGTTATTAAATCATATAAAATCTCAAGTCATAGGCATATCCCTGAAATAGAACAAGAACTTTGTTTTGCTGCATGTAGAGAAGATATTAATTTACAATTTGTACCTAATTTAATTCCGGTAAAAAGAGGTATGATATCTAACATATACCTTGAATTAGAAGAAGGTATATCTCTCACTGATGTTCGGGAAGCATTGCTACTTTTTTATAAAGATTCATCTTTTATCTTTATTGATGAAGAAAAGGCTGTGACAACTAGGTCTGTTGTAGGTACGAATTGTTGTTATTTAGGAGTTTTTCCTGGAAGGATACCTAATACGGTTATTATAATATCCGTTATAGATAATTTATTAAAAGGTGCTGCTGGTCAAGCAGTGCAAAATTTTAATGTTATGATGTCTTATAATGAAGAGATTGCTTTATCAAATATTCCTTATTTTTAAATATTTGCTTTAAAAACGTGTAAATTTGTGATCTTGTTGTCTTTAGACAATGTAGTGTTAATCGATCAATATAAAACTTTTAATATTGTGATGTTGTTATGAAGAGATTGCTTTATTAAATATTTCTTTCCTGCTTAAGGTATGTAATTTGCGATATGTTTTTACAGATAATTTGTCCTATCAGCCAGGTTTAATATATTATATTTCAGAAATTGTGTTATTGAAATTTTTTTGTCTGCTTTGAGACATGTGTCTAGGTTTATGATATGTTGATGTCGATAATCTATCGAGTTGATAGCAGTATAAGTTTAAGTGTTTTGTATCCTACAATAAAAGGACTGCTTCATAAAATGTTAAAAATTGTATTTTTTCAAATTAGTAGTAGATTTTATTAGAAAAATTATTACTGTATTAAATATCACATTTGTTTCTTTATGTATGGATATGTTTTTGTGTATTATTTGAAGATCTTATATGCTTATGTACTTGTTAGTATTTCCTGTTTTAGAAAAGCGTTGACTAGAATATAAAGGGTATTAGTATATTAAGTTAATAATCATTTGTTGATCTAGTAGACTCAAAGGTTTTAGTTGTTTACTTGTTTTGTTGTATTAGAGATTAATTATGAATTTAGATAATGTGACTAGTGGTGATAATGTACCTAAAGAAATCAATGTTATTATTGAGATTAGCCAGAATTCATGTCCGGTAAAATATGAGTTTGATAAAAAGAAGAACTTATTTTGTGTAGATAGGTTTTTACCAACTTCTATGTATTATCCATGTAATTATGGATTTATTCCACATACTTGTGCTGGGGATGGTGATCCTGTTGATGTTTTAGTCGCAACTAGATTTCCTGTAATGTCTGGGGTAGTGATTTGTGCAAGGCCAGTTGGTGTATTGGTTATGCATGATGAAGGTGGGGAAGATGTAAAAATATTGGCTGTACCTGTAAATAAGCTGGATCAATACTATAATAATATAAAGGATTATTCTGATTTTCCTGTATCTTTTTTAAATTCAATATCTCATTTTTTCACTTTTTATAAGAAACTAGAAGAAGATAAATTTGTATCTGTAGAAGGTTGGAAAAATATTACAGTTGCAGAGAAATTGATATTAAGTGCTTTAGTTGAATAGATATAGTGATATTTTAAGTTGCAGTATCTATATAGTATACCTGGTTATTAGAAACAGTGTTTAGATTTATTGTTGCATTAAAAGCAGTTTTTATTAGGTGTAGTTATTGAATAATTACAAGATTTTTTTATTGGGGTAGTTAATTCGATTTAATATAAGTATGGGATTATTTATATATTGGTTATGATCCCATAAATATAAGTTGCTAATAATGCAAAAATATAAGTCTTCTTGAGAATGTTTGAAAGCTTAGTTGATTGGGGGTCTAGTATTGTTAATGGATTACTGTTTTTATGTTACATGGCAATAGTTAGATTAATTAATAATCATTATTTCTTGGAAATTATTAGTAGTGGGTATACTAATAACTGTTTTTTTCTTAGATGTTAAAAATTGTATATTACTATCATTGTTCGGTTGGTTACCAAATTGGTATATAAGATCTAATAGTATGCAAGTTCAGTTGTATAGCACTTTATGTTAAAAATTACTTTTTTATATGCCACTACTGATTTTATGTAAATCTTAGAATTACTCGCTAGTAGTTTTATGATTTAGTATTCACTGTTAGTGAATAATTCAATTATTGCTTGAGTTTATGTACTTTAAATTGTACAAAAATGTAATAAATATTAACTGTAAGGTGAATTTATGAAAACAAGTAGTGATAATAGTATGATAGTTACTAGAATGAAGTATCAAATGGACAAGATGGGAATAAATGCACGTGAACTAGCTCATAAAGCTGATGTTGGGAAGTCTTTTGTATATGATATACTGAGTGGCAAGTCAACAAATCCTACATCTAAGAAATTAATGGCAATAGCGAAAGTGTTAAACGTTTCATTATCGTATTTAATTAGTGATGATAATTATACTTATGGACAAAGTAATATTAATATACTACCTGTATATAATTTAGAACTAGAAAATGGGAAAGTTTCATCTTCAAGTGATGTTATTCTATATCTATCTTCAAACATTAATTTAACTTCTAATATGAAGAATTTACGTGTATATTACGTAAAGGGGGATAGTATGATCCCGACATTAATGAATCAAGATGTTGTTTTAGTAGATATAGGGGATAAAATACCTCATCCTGCTGGATTATTTGTTATAGTTGATTCAGTAGGTGTATCAATTAGGAGATTAGAATATTTAAAAGATAATCAGAAGATAAAGCTACATGTAGTTTCTGATAATAAAAAATATTCTTCTTATGAGTGTCATTTAGAGGATATGGAAATATTAGGGAGGGTAATTTGGTATGCAAGATCCTTGTGAAAAATAAACATCAAATTTTAAAATTTTTATGTTAGTGTATATGCTTTTATTAATGTATAATGGTACGTGTGTTAACTATTGGTATTATTAATAAAGTATTAATTTGTGCTTATATATAATCAGTGAAGTATTTTACTAATTGAAGAAAACTAGGTGTATTGACTATAATGTCCCTAGTAGTCTTTGGGGTAATGTTGTGCTATATATGCAACACAGGGAAAGTATATTACATGTAATTTACTATTATACTTGAATAGCATAGTAACACTATGTATTAACTTTTGATGAAATGTTTAGTTGTTGTAGGTTAATTATGTCTTTAGATTAGTGCTGAGTGCTTTATGTGTTAAGTTTATTAATTATTGAGTTTTTAGAGGTATTTATGCGTATATTATTAATAGAAGATGATATTGCATGTGCAAAAGCAGTAGAAGCTTCTTTATCTTCAGAAGGGCATTTTTGTGAAACTATGACTTCTGCACAGGATTGTTATGGTAGTATCATTCCAAAGAATGATGATTATGATGTAGTTATATTGGATATACATTTTCCTGGAAAAATAGATGGATATGATATTTTAGTAAAACTGAGAGAGTCTGGTATAAAAGTTCCAGTACTTATATTATCATGTATTTCGTCAGTATCACATAAAGTAAAAGGGTTATATTATGGTGCAGATGATTATATAACTAAACCTTTTCATAAAAGTGAGTTACTTGCTAGAATAAAAGCTATTGTACGCCGTACTAGAGGGCACCCTGAATCAATAGTACGTGTTGGAAATATTGCAATAAATCTTGATCATAAATGTGTTGAATGTAATGGTGAAATAGTACATTTAACTAAGAAAGAATATGGGATGATAGAGTTATTATCATCTAGGCTAGGTACTGTTCTTACAAAGGAAATGTTTTTGTCTCATTTATATAGAGAGCTCGATGAACCTTCTGATGATAAAATTATAGATGTGTTCATGTGTAAACTTCGCAAGAAGCTTAAGGTTGCTAACAATGGGAAAAATTACATAGAAACTGTTTGGGGACGTGGTTACGTATTAAAAGAATGTGTTGATGAAGATGAGAGTGATGATAGAGTAGGATATAGATGGGATCATGGTGGTAGTTCCAATGTTGATTCAGTTTATGGTCAAGAAGAAGATAAAAAGTATGTTGAAGAAGCATAATATAGTTGAGAGGTATTTTTCTACATGGTACAATGATCAAGGTGTTATAGTTGTATATCTTTAATTATAGGTGGAGGAAGTTTACGTGCCTGTATTTGTACATGATTGTGATTTACCTAATGGGTTAAAATTTGAGGGTACTATTGCTGTTGATACTGAAACTATGGGTTTAGTATGTAGGCGAGATAAGTTATGTGTAGTTCAGTTATGTGATAGTGATGGTGATGTTCACTTAGTTAAGTTTTCAGGTAATTATCAAGCACCTAATTTGGCAAGTATTCTTTCAGATTCAAGCATAACTAAAATTTTTCATTTTGCTCGTTTTGATATTGCAGTAATACGTTATTACCTTGGTATATGGGCTACACCGTGTTATTGTACTAAGATAGCCTCAAAGTTAGTCAGAACATATACAGATCATCATGGATTGAAAGAGCTGTGTTATGAATTATTGAATGTAAAGCTTAATAAAATGCAACAATCATCCGACTGGGGAAGAGATACTTTGACATCTGAACAATTGAATTATGCAGCATCAGATGTTATCTATTTGCATGCATTAAAGAGTAAGCTGGATGCTATGTTACAGCGTGAAAATAAACAGGAGTTAGCAGCTTCCTGTTTTCAGTTTCTTCCGACAAGAGCTCAGCTTGATTTGTTGGGTTGGGATAATGTTGATATATTTAGCCATGCATCATAGTATAGGGTAATCTGAGCTAATTGAAGTACTGGATATTTTTGGGATTTTATCTTATATTAAAATTGCTCTTGTGTGCAGCTAATCAGATGTTGGTAGTCTTTGAGCTTCTTTTAGTAAAGGCTTGATTTATTGTATTGGCGTAGTATTTATCTTAGTTATGTGTAATAATATAAAAAATTATTATAGGACTGAACGTTACTTGTTCTCCATTGTAGAGGTAGTGTGATAATTAAGTAAGAATTAAGAAGTCTTATTTTGGAGTTCTTTCAAATAAAAGGGTAGATTTGGTCTATTAGAATCGAGTAAATATTGAAGTTAGTTAGTAACATGATCCATACCTTGACTTGTTTACATTTAATTTGTATAACATCACAATGGGTTAGATTGATAGAAATGTATGGTTAATGGTATTAAGTTAAACTTTTTTGTTAGCAAAGATAAACTTCTGCAGGCTTTATCTTACATTAATAGTATTGTAGAAAAACGTCATAGTATTGTTGTTCTATCTTGTGTAAGAATAGAAGTCAAGGATCAAGAAATTAAATTAATGTCTACAGATCTTGATATTTCAATAATTGCTTCCATTTCTGCCCATATAAATGTGAATGGGGTTGTAGTGGTTTCTGCACAACTTCTTTATGATATTGTAAAAAAATTACCTAATGATATTGAAATTAAGTTTGTTATTGGTGAAGATGGGAGACTGGTTATAGAGTGTGGTCGTACAGAGTTTTTCCTTCCTGTAGTTGATATAGAAAAGTTTCCTGTTATTGAAAACAATGAGTTACAAAATAAGTTTGTTTTACAGGTTTCTGAATTAGTGAACTTATTTGGAAAAACTAAGTTTGCAATTTCTATGGAGGAAAGTAGATTTAATTTGAATGGATTATATGTTCATACATCTGATAATATCTTATGTTGTGCTGCTACAGATGGTCATAGATTATCATTGGCTAAATTAAGTAAATCTAATAGTGTATTATCGAGTTTTGGTATTATAGTTCCAAAGAAAACAGTTAATGAGATTTTAAAGATAGTAAGTCATGGTAGTGGTAATGATTTAATATCAATTAGTTTGTCAGATAGAAAGATTTGTTTCGAGTATAAAGAATATATTTTAATATCTAAAGTGATAGATGGCACTTTTCCGGATTATAATTCTATTATTCCTAGATCTTATGATAAAAGTGTATTGATTGAGTCTGAGATATTGTCTAATGCAATAGATAGGGTATCTGTAGTGGTTTTTGATAAGGTGAAGGTCATAAAACTACGATTTGTTGATAATAAGCTCATACTTAGTGCTGCTTCTTCAGATCAAGGTGATGCTAGAGAGGAATTAGAGGTTGATTACTCTGGAGAAGATATGACTATTGGGTTAAATGCAAGATATTTAATGGAAGCTTTGTATTGTATTAAGGGAAAATGTCTTTTATCATTTTATGATGCTAGTACATCTGTTTTAATACAGGAAGAAGAGAATATAGATGACTTTACTTATATTATTATGCCTATGCGAATATGATGTTCTTATAACTCTAGAAACTTAGGGATTATCTTTACTGTGTATTACTCAGATTAAATACTTTATATTGACCAAGGCAGACTAGTATATAAGTGTACCTATGCTCTCCTAAAATGAGACCCCTATCAGATAAAATACCTTAAGTCTTATGAAATCATATGTCAGTGGAAGATATATATTAACTGCTGGACACTGAAGATGATACTCCTGCACTTGCAGTAGATTTATTATTTTTATTTAGTACTTCAGATATTGAAGACTTTAGTACTTTTATTTCAACTCCTTCTGATACTTCTACAAAAAAATACCCATTTGTGGAATCAATTTTTGTGACTGACCCCAATATACCACTAGAAATAACAACTTTATCACCTTTTTTTATATTATCTAGTAGCTTGTTATGCTCTTTTATCTTTTTTTGTTGAGGTCTAATTATAAAAAAGTAGAAAACACAGAAAATTAATACCAAAGGGATTAAGCCTGCGAGTGAACTACCTATTCCCGGAGCAGGTGCTGTTGTTGCTGCAAAGACTTCAGAGATAAACAACATTTTAATACCAAGCAGTGGATGAATAAGTTAATCTATCAAGAATGGTGTTGATTGTCAATATCAATTTGACTTGAAATTTATGATATTGTAGCTCAATTTATTGAAAAGTTTAAATTTTATTCTCTTAGAATCTGATATGAAAAATATCTGGTAATTAGGTGAAGTGTTATGTTAAATTACTCAAAAAGTAGAGTATTGTATATAGAAGCACTCATATTTTAAAAATTGCATGTTGACAATTGTGTTCTGAAACATGTGAGCGTAAGCATAGGTCTTGATTTTGTATTAAGTGTAATAAAGTGTGCATGTCTTGTAATATATAAAATGCACTTTTTTTTATTATGCTGTATTAAGAATTATTTACTAAGATCTTAGTATTTAGATGATATCAATATAGACTTTTTATTTTACTGTGGAAGTCATATAAAGTCGGATGACAGTGTTTAAGTGTATATAATGTATATTAGTAAAAAGTTTTATTTATATCTACCTATGTTTAAGTGAGAGGGGGTATCTCTGATGTTTGTAACCATAAAATATGGAATACAAAGAATTTTGATTTGTAATAAACAAAAATTACCAAGATATTACATCTTAGTAAAAACCTTATTTACCTACTTGTGCTTTAAAGATCAACTACTAACACTTTTAGTGACTTGAAATATACAATACAACAAAGACTTATTCACTATTGGAATTGATTAGTCAATGGAAACATTAAAGTGCGCATGAGCCTATATCGTATCTGTAAATTCCATCTGGCCAATCTAATAGGTCTAGTGCAGCGTAAGCTTGGTGTTTTGCAGTAGCTAGATTTTCACCTTGTGCTACAACATTGATTACCCTTCCAGAATCTGATACCCAGTTATTTCCTTCTCTTCTTGTACCTGCATGTAAGAGTTGAATGCTGGGTAGCTTTTCGATGTCTTCTATTCCATTAATTATAGAATTTTTCTTATACTCACCTGGGTATCCACGACTGGCTACTACAACGCATAAAGCAGCTTTTCTACTTAACTCTACTGACTCATTCCCTAGCTTACCCTTAGCTGTAAGTGATAATAATTTTAGGAAATCAGAATTTAATCTTGGTAATATTGATTGTGTTTCAGGATCACCAAAACGCACATTGTATTCAAGGAGTTTTGGTTCATTCTTTTTAATTATAATACCAGCAAATAATAATCCTCTAAATTGTATGTTCATATTGAACATTGCTTTGATAGTTGGATATATTATCTTCTGAATGATTATGTGCTCCATTTCTTGTGTAATAATATTCGGTTTGGAATATGATCCCATACCACCAGTATTAGGTCCTTTATTGTTATCCCCTATAGTTTTATAATCTTGTGCTACTCCAAGGATGACTGGATTGGATCCATCAACCAGTGTAAAGAAGCTAATTTCCTTGCCCTCAAGAAATTCTTCAACAACTATTGCATGACCAGCTTCTCCAAACTTGTGGTGGACTAGCATAGCGTCTACAGCGTTATACGCCTCTTCATATGTGTGACATATTATTGTTCCTTTTCCCTGTGCTAACCCATCAGCTTTTACTACTAGGGGTAACTTGTGCTTATCAATGAACTTATAAGCTGAATTTGCATCAACAAAGTACCCATATTTTGCAGTAGGAATACCATACCTCATACACAATTCTTTTGTGAATCCTTTTGAAGACTCAAGCCGAGCTGCTGCTTTAGAAGGTCCGAAAACTAATATACCTTCTTCTGTTAACGCATCTGATAACCCATTTATTAATGGAGCTTCTGGCCCAATAACTACCAGTTCGATTTTTTCTTTTTTACATATTTGAATAACTTCTATTGTATTATTGATATCTATATCTATTATGTCTGCTAGCCCAGCCATCCCTTCACGCCCTGGGGCAATAAATAACTTGTTTAGCAATGTAGATTTGCGAATGTGATACAACATTGAATGTTCACGTCCACCAGAACCAATTACCAATACATTCATTAGCGTGCTTTATTTGAGTTTATTACTTATGCATTCTAGTATCAATATGGTAGTTGTCAATAAATTATATGCTTTGCTACTTAAATGTATGAGTGCATTCGTAAAAATTGCTTGTCTGGGATACATCTTTATGTTTCAATAAAGTATTTCATGATTTACAAGTTTATATTTACAGGTGATAAAATATGCATAACTCTAAAGTTATTAGGAATACTATTTGTTTGTTATGCTGTTGTTTTTTGATGGTAAATTGCTCTTTTATAAAAAAGGGAGAAAAATTTGTGGGAGATCGAACAGCAGATGAAATATATGAGAGTGCCTTAAGAAAATCTAGTGCTAAGGAGTATAAAAGTGCAATAAAAGATCTTGAAGAAATCGATAATCTTTATCCGTTTTCTCCTGTTGCAATTAAGGCTCGCCTTATGATGTCATTTTTGAATTATGAACTTGGTGATTATTCTCGAGCTGAGATTTATGCTGATGATTATATTCAACTTTATCCTGATAGCAAAGATATAGATTTTGCTTATTATTTGAGAATAATGGCGAATTATATGCAGATTAGTGATATAGATCGTGATCAGAGTAGTGTACATAAAGTTTTAGAGCTGTTAGATGAGTTTATACATCTCTTTCCTAGTTCTGTGTATTTAGAAGAGGTTATGAGAAGATTAGACCTTGTTCATCAACATGTTGCTGGTAAAGAATTTTCAGTAGGTAAATTTTATTTGCAACGTGGTGAATATGTTGCTGCCATTAGAAGGTTCAGTACAATATTGAATAAATATAAGGATACAAAATATTATTCAGAGAGCTTGTATAGAATTGCTGAAGCATATTTAGCCTTAGGAGATGTTGCTGCATATGCAAGATATATGTCCTTGCTTAAAGAGTGTTGTATGGATACTGGTTGGTATAAAGAACCTTTACAAGTTAAAGTAGATTGACAGAAAATAAATATAAGCAAGACCAGTGTATCAGTTGCTATGTATAGCTAAAGATTTGATGTAGTGTATGCTTTTATTTCTGCCTATATTGAAATTTAGAAATGCTAAAAACTTGAAAGGATAATACATATAAATAAAATAAACAGATAAGCAATAGAGTAAATAAACATTGCTTTATACTTATAATGATTGATTGAAGTGAATACTTTAAAAGCGTGAAATACAAATGTAATGCCAAGTGGTATTGCACAAGTTTCATATAATAAATAGTCCTTTAAAAATATTCCAGGTAATAGTGTTATAGTAAATAATATAATACTGTATACGAGTATATGAACTTTAGTAACGAATATTCCATGTGTTACAGGTAGCATTGGTATTTTAGCTTTTTCATATTCCTGATAATTTAGTAAGGATAATGCCCAAAAGTGTGGAGGAGTCCACATGAATATAATTAGGAATAGTATTAAACTTTCTATAGAAATAGAGCTAGTTACAGAAGTCCATCCAATGATTGGAGGAAGTGCTCCTGCAATCCCTCCTATGACTATATTTTGTGATGTCCTTCTTTTAAGGTACATTGTATATACTAATGTATAAAATGCTATACTGATGGCTAATAATATTCCTGATATATAATTAACAGCGATCATCATTACTGTTACAGAGATAATAGATAATACTAACCCTAACTCAATTGCACTAGACTTCGCAATTCTTCCAGAAGGTATAGGACGGCTTTTAGTTCGCTGCATTAATGCATCTATATCACTGTCATACCACATGTTTATTGCTCCTGCAGCACCGGACCCCAGTGCTATACATAATGCACTAATAACAGCAATGAAAGGATGAATGTTCCCTGGAGCAATGAACATTCCTGTAATTCCTGTGAGAACTACTAAATACATAATTTTTGGCTTCAGTAGGTCCCAATAACCCGACATTTCGCTTATAAGCTGCAGTTTAGCATTTCCACAGTCAGAGTTCATATTTAATCAACCTTTGGTATCTCTTCAAAGGTATGGAAAGGCGCTGGTGATGGTACTGTCCATTCCAATGTATCCCCTCCCCATGGATTGCTAGGACATTTTTTTTCACTTCTTAAGGTTGCAATGACTATGTAAACGAAGAATAAAGCTGATATAAACGATAAAAATGCTCCTGCTGATGATATGTAATTCCATGGAATAAAAGCGTCTGGATAGTCTGGTATACGTCTTGGCATTCCTGCTATGCCTAAAAAGTGTTGAGGTAAAAATGTGACGTTGGTTCCAATGAAAGTTAACCAGAAATGTGCCTTACCAAGGCATTCATTATATTGCTTGCCAGACATTTTGCCTATCCAATAGTAGAAGCCAGCAAAGGCTGCAAACAATGCAGCAATTGACATTACATAATGGAAATGTGCAACTACATAATATGTATCGTGTAATGCTTTATCAATACCACCATGTGAGATTACAATACCAGTAATTCCACCTACTACAAATACGAAAATAAATCCGATTGAAAATAACATGGGAGTTTTAAATTCTATCTGTCCTCCCCACATAGTTGCAATCCAACTAAATACCTTGACTCCTGTTAGCACACCTATCAGCATAGTAGTAACACTGAAATATGTCATGATTTCTGCACTTAAACCAACAGTAAACATGTGATGTGCCCATACTACTCCACCTACTGCTGCAATACCAACTAGTGCTAATACCATGCCTAAATATCCAAAAACTGCTTTATGAGAGAAAGTAGATACGATTTGACTTATTATTCCAAATGCAGGAAATATGATAACATATACTTCAGGATGTCCGAAGAACCAAAATAAATGTTGAAATAGTAAAGGATCACCTCCACCAGCAGGGTCAAAAAAGCTTGTACCAAAGTTTCTGTCTGTTAATAACATTGTTATTGCTCCCCCTAAAATTGGAAGTGTAACTATTAACATAAAAGATGTTAATAATATAGTCCAAACAAATAGTGGCATCTTTAATAATGTCATACCATGAGCTCGCATGTTAAATATTGTGACAATAAAATTTATAGCCCCTACAATTGATGAAGCTCCAGCAACATGTAGAGCAAATATTGCTACGTCCACAGAAGCACTTGGATGAGATCCTATATATGATAATGGTGGGTATAGTGTCCAGCCTGTCCCTGCACCTTCTCCTATCAATACAGATGTACATAATAAAATTAATGAGGCAACTAATAGCCAAAAGCTTACATTATTAAGACGTGGAAATGCCATATCTGGAGCCCCTATAAGCAATGGTACAAACCAATTACCAAATCCTCCAGTTAAAGCTGGCATGATCATGAAAAATACCATAATTAATGCATGACCTGTGACAATAACGTTGTATAACTGATAATTATCGTTTAGCACGTTAATATGTGCGAGTTGTAATCTCAGTACGAGAGATAGTATACCTCCTACAAGTCCTCCAATAATGGAAAAAATGATATATAGTGTGCCTATGTCTTTGTGATTTGTTGAGAATAACCAACGTTTTATTCCTTGTGGTGTATGTTCACTACTCATGCATACCTCTATAATTCAAGTGTCTTTTCCTGTATCCATTCATTAAATTGTTCTTTTTCAACGGCAACTATCACTATTGGCATAAATCCATGTAACCTGCCGCAAAGCTCTGAACACTGCCCATAATATGTTCCTGGAATTTTAATATTAAACCATGCTTCATTTAGTCTGCCTGGTACTGCATCAATTTTTATTCCTAAGGCTGGTACTGCCCAACTATGTATTACGTCTGCACTTGTAACCTGTAACAGAATATTTGTATTTGTGGGTACTACTATTCTGTTATCTACTTCAAGTAAACGTAAATCTTGGCTTTCCAAATTATCTGTTGCTTTCATATAACTATCGAAAGTAAAATTTTTATAATCTGGATATACGTATCCCCAATACCATTGATACCCAATTGCTTTTAATGTCATTTCTACATTAGGAATTTTCTGCTCATGCCTAATTAGCTTGACATTACTTATAGTTAAAAATCCTACGATTACTAAAGGAATTAATGTCCACAATATTTCTAAAACTGCATTATGAGAATTCTTAGTGTTAAAGACAATTTTTTCTCCTGATCTTTTTCTAAATTTTATCAGGGCATATGCCATTACAGAAAAAACAATAATTGCTATTACTGACATAACAAGCATAACAAAGTTATGGGATCTTATAATCGATTCCATTATTTCTGTTGCCGGAGCCTGAAATCCCATCTGCCACTGCACAGGTGCTGCAAATGTACTAAAAGGACTAAATATACAGAAAAAAAAAACCAGAAATCTTAACATAATGCTACACTATTAATAATTAATGCTTATCATTTTAATGTTCAAAATGCAACAATTTTATACTACTTTTTAAGAAGTATAACCTTAATAAAGTTAATTATAACTAAAAGCTACAGTACTTGCAAATCTATCTGTCATTGTATTGATCGGTATTTTTCAGATTTCTCTACAAAGTATTAGATTCAGCGATTTTTAGTGTATATGTTGTATTTATTAAAAAGTGTTGTAATATAAGATAATCTCAAGAATTATTTTTTCGTTATAGTAGAAGATTAGTTTATTGTTGAGGTAAGTGTTAAGAAAAGTAAAATGATTGACTAAAATCTCAAATAAAAAATTGTCATCATGGTCTAAAAATATGTTTTAAGATTAATGTTTATTGTCATTATATGAAGGTTCTGTATATAAGGTTCTTATTCAAACTGAGCTTATTATATCAAGATTTAAAAGAATTTGAAAAATTACAAATGCCACGTTGTGTTTGTAGTTACTTAATTCTATAAATAATCGTGTTTTGAAAATTATATTACTTTAACTTAATGTATTACGTTAAGGCAATGGAAATAGTTGACTATCTTAGGTTAACTTATTGTATGTAAATCCGATTTTGTGCTATCAAGTCCAAAATTGGAATGTAGAGCTACTGTAGCAAGTTGACTGTCTTTTCTCCATATTAGAACGCTGATTTTTATTTCTGAAGTAGTAACTGCCAGTATTTTTATGTTATTAGATGTTAACGTATGAAACATCTTATAAGCTACTCCAGAGTGAGAAATCATACCTACTCCAATAATAGAAATCTTTGCAACTTCAGAATTGATTATTAAATTCTGGTACATAAGCTCAGTTTGAATCTCTGTTAAGAATGTTGTTGTTGTTTGCAAGTCCTCTTCTGAAATTGTAAAAGTAATGTCATTTGCATTATTGTCATTCATATTTTGGATGATCATGTCAACGTTAATGTTTTTTTCTGCTATTGCGTTGAATACAGTGGTAATTCCAGATAGTGTTTTTACCTCTTTTAATGTAACACTTGCTGTCTTATTGTTACATGTGATCCCAGTAATCAATTGGCTTTCCATATTTGATTCTCCTTTTTTACATAACATTGTCCCATTTCCAGGATTGAAAGTAGATAATATGCACAATTTTATATTATATTTCATTGCTATTTCTACTGAGCGTACTTGTAATACTTTAGCTCCAAGAGAAGACATTTCTATCATTTCATCGTATGTAATGTAATCTAATTTACGTGCTTTTGGTACTATATTGGGATCTGCTGTATATATTCCATTTACATCTGTATAGATATAGCATAGATCTATACCTAATGCTGCTGCAATTGCTACAGCTGAGGTATCAGATCCTCCTCTACCTAAAGTTGTTACTCTGTTGTTTTTGTGCATTCCTTGAAATCCAGCAACAATAGCAACGTCATTGTTAGATAGGGAATCCTGTAATGAGCATGTATTAATATCTATAATTCTTGCTTTAGTGTGGTCTTCCGTCGTTACTATTGGTAATTGCCATCCTAGCCATGATTGCGCATTGATTCCTATTTTTTGGAGAGCCAATGATAGTAGTCCGCATGATATTTGTTCTCCTGAAGAAATAATTAGGTCATATTCGGAGCGCTCAGGTTGGGATTTCACATCAGAGATTTGTTTAATTTGTGAAATGATGTTATCAGTAAATTTTCCCATAGCTGATACTATTACAACTACTTTGTAATTATTGTTAACATCTTGTTTTATTATTTCTGCAACTCTATTAATACACTTTATGTCTTGTAAAGAAGTTCCTCCGAATTTTTTTACTAAAATCTTCTTCATTATTGTGTGCTAAGAATATATGACTATCATCTTAAATGATAAGTGATTTTTTATATTTTGCAAAGTTTGTATTAATGCAGTTAAATTCTTTGTTACATAATTAGTATTATAAAACAACAGCTATAAAAAAGTTTTATATAAAAAACTCGATTTTGTCCAGCTGAAATGTCATAAGCTATGATTTTGTATGATTATGTTACTGCTTTGAAGAGTATAATCAATCCTGATATCAATTTTTTATAAAATATTATATTGATTTTATAGTATAAGATAATAAAGGTTTATCCATAGCTAATGTTTATAAATATAGTTATGATGTCCTAATATTTTTGTAAATTACTAATGAATAGAAGATATTTAAGATATTTATATGAAATAAATATCTATTATATGATGAATTTTTATAGGATGATGTCTGTCATTCCTTAAATAGTGTTATATTAGTATAATCTTGTGGTAATTGTATTTAATTTACATAAGTAGGTTTTGTGTATAAGTTGCTCATAAGAATTATTTAGTTAGAAGTTATAGTTCCATATGTGGTTTTATAAGTAATGTTTTTGTGATATTTGCAAATATTAAATTAATATAACTAAAATTATGTGATAAATTGCTAGTGGTATAAGGTAACAACAATGCTAATTTATGAATAATATATATATTACTACTCCTATTTATTATGTTAATGATGTTCCACATGTAGGTCATGTTTATACAAGTTTGATATGTGATATTATAGCGCGATTTATGCGTCTTGGTGGGTGTAATGTGAAATTTATAACTGGAACAGATGAACATGGACAAAAAATAGAAAAAGCAGCTCAAGAACGTAATATGTCATTGGTACACTTCACTGATAATACGAGTGCTGTATTTAAACAATTAGCTGATGTTATGAACTATAGTTATGATGACTTTATTCGTACAACAGAGGTGAGACATCAAAGAGCTGTTGTAGCTTTGTGGCAGCGTTTATGTGATAATGGAGCAATATATTTAGGTAGTTATTCTGGTTGGTATGCAGTAAGAGATGAAACATTTTATCAAGAAAAAGAATTAGTTGATGGTAAAGCTCCTACAGGGGCTGAGGTAGAATGGATAGAAGAACCGAGTTATTTCTTTCGATTATCAGATTTTCAAGAAAGATTATTAAGTTTTTATGCAGAGAATCCTGATTTTGTTACTCCTAAATGTCGATATAATGAGGTCATATCATTTGTTAAATCAGGGTTGAAAGATCTTTCTATATCAAGGCAGAATGTTTCATGGGGAATAAAAGTACCAAATGATGACAAACATGTTATTTATGTCTGGGTTGATGCTTTAACAAATTATCTGACAGGGTTAGGATTCCCTGATATTAACCATAAAGATTATCAAGCTTATTGGGCAGGTGATAATAGTTTTGTTTTACAAGTTGTCGGAAAAGATATATTGAGATTTCATGCTGTGTACTGGCCTGCTATTCTAATGGCAGCTGACTTACCTTTACCTAAAAAAATCTTAACTCATGGTTGGTGGACTAATGAAGGACAAAAAATCTCTAAATCTTTAGGTAATGTTATAAGACCTTTTGATTTGGTAGAAGAGTTTGGAGTTGATCAATTGAGATATTTTTTAATTAAAGAAATGCCAATAGGGAACGATGGAGATTTTAAAAGAAGCAGTCTTATTAATTGTATAAATTATGATTTAGCAAATAATATAGGGAATCTTGTACAGAGGACTATCTCTCTGTTGTACAAAGAGTGTGGAGGAGTTATACCAACAATAAGTAATGATTTGTTACGTGATGAGGAAGTTCTACCAAATTATCAAGATATTCTTGAAAGAGTTAGGGATTGTGTTATGCATTATAATTTAAATGGGATGATACATATTATAGAACAGTTATCTTCTACAGCCAATGAATATATTACAGTGAGAGCACCATGGAAATTATCTAAAAGTGATTCTAGAGTTATGAAAGCAGTATTATATAAATTGCTTGAATATATTAAATGTATAGGATTACTGTTACAACCTATAATGCCTAAGTTATCATCCAAGATATTGGATCAAATTGGATTACCAGAATGTAATCGTGACTTTAGTAAATTTTCTATACCTGTGAGTATGAATACAACTTTACCAAAACCAGAACCTATTTTTGCAAAGATTGTGTAAGCTGCATATATACTTGGTAGCATATAGAATATGTAGCATTATGTATAGTCACAACTATGGCAGTTGTGTTGAAGTGTGTGGTTTCCTCTGTATAAGGAAGTTTTTTGTATATAAAATTGTCAAACTTGAATAAGTATTGGTTGTAAGTTATAAATTTTTATTAGTAAATATTTTAATTGGGTTCAGTATGCCTCTGTCTTATAATATTGCAGTTTTGAATAAATTCGACAGATTGTGGAAGCGTCAGATAGTAAGTACCTATATGAAATTAAACTTCTCTTTTGTGAAAATACTATATAAGTTGATATACTACTAGATACTATAATTATTGTTTAAACGTATCAAGTGTATGTTGTCTAAGGTTTGCGTGGATTGACATTGGTAATGAATATATTATTTTCTGGTGGTTGTTAAACTGACATTATTTTTATGTCTAAAAGTTCTATAGAAGAAAATTTTAACATTAAGATCAATATATTTTCCAAGCAATGTATGTAGAAACATAGATTATGATATTTTACCTTAACGAAATTAAAGTTCCTTATACAATATTTTTTTGATAACTATTATCTATAAAAGAAAACTTTAGTTAGAATTAGTTATGTTTTCCAAGCAGTATATTATGTCTAAAAGCTCTATAGAAGAAAATTTTAACATTAAGATCAATATATTTTCCAAGCAATGTATGTAGAAACATAGATTATGATATTTTATCTTAACGAAATTAAAGTTCCTTATACAATATTTTTTGATAACTATTATCTATAAAAAAAACTTTAGTTAGGATTAGTTATGTTTTCCAAGCAGTATATAATGTAACTATACCAAAACATAAATTAGTATATTTTATTTGGGTAAAATTAGAGTTTTCAATTTCTTGTGCAAAATCTTCTTGATATGGAAATTTGCTTATACTATCTACTAAGTATTGATATGAAGCCTTATCTTTTGCTACTACTTGCCCTATGTTAGGGATAATATTGAATGAATAAAAGTCATATAATTTGTAAAGAGGATGACTTTCTTTTAAGGGAGAAAACTCTAGACATATGAATTTTCCTCCTTGCTTAAGGACTCTATATGCTTCGTTTAATGCAAGATGTCTGTAAGAAACATTACGTATGCCAAAGGAAATTGTATAATATTCGAAACTATTGTCTGGAAATGGTAGTTGTTCTGCATTACCACATACCCATTTGAGATTTAATACGTTTGCATTGATAGCATTGTCTCTTCCATGATTTAACATTTTAGGATTAATATCACACACTGTTATATCTACATTTTGTTTGTTTTTTGCTACTTTTATAGCTATATCTCCAGTACCGGATGCAACATCAAGTAAACTTCCACTAATGATGTTCTGAATTACTTTATTTTTCCATAGCCTGTGCAGACCAAAGCTCATTATATCGTTCATTAAATCGTAACGAGGAGCTACTGAAGTAAAAACTTGATTAACAAACTTTGATCTTTCATGCATGACTTATAGTATAAATTTCGATAAATCTAATTGCTTTGAAATATCTTCCAGTTTCTTCTTTACATATTCGCTATCGATGACGTATGTTTTACCACTATTTTCTGTTGCAGTATAGCTGATATCTTCCATTAGTTTTTCTAAAATGGTGTGTAATCTACGAGCTCCAATGTTTTCAACTTCTCTGTTAACTGTGGATGCTATTTCAGCTATAGTAGATACTCCTTCATCAGTGAAGTCAATGGTAATATTTTCAGTTCTCATTAATGCACAGTATTGCTTTAATAAACTTGATTCTGGTTCAGTTAGAATCCGCACTAAATCATCTTTACTAAGTGGTTTAAGCTCTACTCTTATAGGAAGACGTCCCTGCAATTCAGGTAATAAATCAGAAGGCTTAGCCAGGTGAAATGCTCCAGATGCTATGAATAAAATATGATCGGTTGTAATAGTGCCATATTTTGTTGTTACACTTGTTCCTTCAAGCAACGGTAGAAGGTCTCTTTGTACACCTTCTCTGTTAACTTCTCCTCTGATTTCTGTACGAGCTGCAATTTTATCTATTTCATCTAGGAACACAATACCATCATTACTTGCTAGTTGCAAAGCTTCCTTTATTATCTTATCCTCATCCATTAATTTTTCACTTTCTTCATTAATCAGCAGTTCTCTTGCCTCTTTTACAGTAACTTTTATGGTTTTGAGTTGTTTATTATTTCCTAACATTTTATGTACAATCTCGTTGATGTTCATAATGCCAACTTGACTTCCTGGAATATTAGGAAGATCAATGGAGGGGATTACATTTTTACTTTCTTTGATAGATATTGAAATCTCAGAATTTTCAAATTCACCATTTCTTAGCTTGTTTTGGAAGATGGTTTTTGTTTCTTGACTTGCATCAGCTCCAATCAATGCATCAAGAATTATATTTTCTGATAAAGTTTTTGCTTTTTTCTCTACAATTTTACGAAACTTTTCTTTTACTAGGTTAATAGCTACATCAACTAAGTCACGTATAATAGAATCTACATCTCTACCTACATATCCTATTTCAGTAAATTTGGTAGCCTCAACTTTTATAAAAGGGGCTTTTGCAAGTTTTGCTAGTCTACGAGCTATTTCTGTTTTGCCAATACCTGTATGTCCTATCATTAAAATGTTTTTAGGAATAATCTCTTCTCTTAATGGTTCAGGTACTCTATTACGGCGCCAGCGATTTCTTAAGGCAATAGCCACAGCACGTTTTGCGTCTGATTGTCCTATAATAAACCTGTCTAGTTCTTGTGTAATTTGTTGAGGAGTTAGTTCTTGAGAGCTATATGAGTCATCTACATCTAAATTTGTTCCATCTTCACAGGCTGCTGTATTAGTAGTATTTTCGCTTTTTAGTAGTGCGTAACCAGCTTGTCCATTATTTAGGGCATCTGTTGTATTTGCTGTATCATCATTTAGTTTGAGTTTATTATTTGGTGTGACAAACATTTTAATCCTCTATTTTTTCCATAATAATATTGTTATTTGTATAAATACATATTTCAGAAGCTATTTTCATTGCAGTAGCAATTATGTATTCTAAAGTCATATTTTGAGAAAATTGATCATTAGATTCGCATAAAGCTTTTGCTGCTGCCAATGCGTAATTGCCTCCTGATCCAATAGCTGCAATCCCATTTTCTGGTTCTAAAACATCTCCGTTGCCTGATATTATTAGAGATATTGACTTATCTGCGACAATCATCATTGCCTCTAACCTGCGCAGATATCTGTCCATTCTCCAATCTTTTGCTAATTCTACACATGCGCGAAGCAGTTGTCCAGGGTGTTTCTCTAGTTTACTTTCTAATCTTTCAAACAAGGTAAAAGCATCTGCTGTTGCACCTGCAAATCCTGTGATTACTGTGTCATTAGCTAAACGTTTTATTTTTTTTGCTGAATTTTTTACTACAGTATGTCCTAAAGATACCTGTCCATCTCCTGCAATTATCACTTTATTGTCTCTGCGAATACATAAAATAGTGGTTCCATACATTATACTATTATCTTTGTGTTCCATTATTTTAACTCCTACTTATAACTTAATGAGTGGTGATTTTTTTAACAATACATGGCTTTATCTATACCACTTGAGAAATAAATGTAAATTATTAAATACCTTGATCATGGTTTTATGTCACTCTGATAATAGAATATTTAACACCAAATAAATGTTAATCATGTTGAGTTACGATATTACTAATAGAATACAAGCACCCCCTTACATATAAATGAAAGTCTACCACTAATCAATATGTCTAAACAGTAATTAATAAATTATAAAACTATTAAATCTACTAATTAGGTCATGTAGTTTACCAAAATAATAATTTTCTGACAAATAGTAATTTCAATTAATGTTTTTTCCTATGTTAAAGCACATAAATAGTTTAGAATATTGTAAAAATTAGTAGTAGTTTTTTTATTTGTATATTTTTAAATGTTATATATAATGAAAAGTTAGGTATTGACTCTGTATTACAATAACGTAATATGTATGGCATTAGTTAGTGGTTCGTATATTTTTTTAATGCTTCTCATGATATGTTGTAGGTTTGTGTGATGCTAGTTAATGGATGTCTATGGTATAGGTTTTGCTTATGATGCGTTATGTATAACATACCATTAGTTAGGTCATAGTAAATGATATGTAGTAGAGTTGAAGGTTATTGCGATTAAATAATTTATGTGTTGTCAAAATAAAAAAGTATGCTAATTTAGCAAACGTGCCACCATATGTACAAGATTTACTATGTAAATACTTGGAATAGGAAGTTTGCCGTTACTGATCAGTTTGTTTCAAGTACTATATTATAATGTTAAAGGTTTGTCTATTTATACGTAAGGGTTATATAAAATGCTTGAACAATTAGTAACCTAACTTGATTTTAGTATAGAGAGAGTTTTTATGTCGGAATCAGAAGATATTGTATTAGATAAAGAAGAGGATAAAGTAGTAGAAGTGGGGGTACAAGAAGAAATAATAGAGGAGAGAACAGATGATCAGGTATCAGTACAAGAAGTAAAGGTATTGGATTTAAGTGAATTAAAAAAGAAAACTATAGAAGATCTGTTAAAAATAGCAGAAGATCTTGGAGTAGTAAGTAATGGTAGAATGCTGAAACAAGAGATAATCTTTCACTTGATGAAAAAAGTAGTAAGTGATGGAGGTGCAGCAATAGGAGGAGGGGTAGTAGAAATATTATCTGATGGTTTTGGATTCTTAAGATCTCCTGAAGCAAATTATGCTGCAAGTGGTGATGATGTATATATTTCTGCAGGACAGATAAAGAAGTTTAATTTAAGAACAGGTGATATAGTAAGTGGAGAAATAAGAGCTCCAAGCGAGAAAGAAAGATATTTTACATTAGTAAAAGCACACAGCATAAACTTTACGGATATGGCAAAATTACAAAGATATGTGCACTTTGATGATTTAATTCCTCTATATCCAGAAGAAAGAATATTATTAGAATGTAATGATCCTATTAGCTTAAGTAAAAAAGATATAAGCATGAGGGTGATAGATATAGTTGCTCCTTTAGGGAAAGGACAGAGAGCCCTGATAGTTGCGCCACCAAGAGCTGGAAAAACAATAATATTACAACAAATAGCACATTCAATATCTGTGAATCATCCAGATATAGAATTAATAGTTTTACTCATAGGTGAAAGACCAGAAGAAGTTACAGATATGTGTAGATCGGTAAAAGGCGAAGTAGTAAGCTCTACATTTGATGAACCTGGATATAGACATGTACAGCTTGCAGAAATTGTAATTGAAAAAGCAAAAAGGATGGTAGAACATAAAAAGAATGTTGTGATATTGCTTGATTCAATTACAAGATTAGCAAGAGCATATAACTCAGTGATACCATCCTCAGGAAAAGTATTAACTGGTGGAGTGGATTCTAATGCTTTACAGAGACCAAAAAGATTCTTTGGAGCAGCAAGAAATATAGAGAATGGAGGATCATTAACAATAATAGCGACAGCACTGGTTGAAACTGGGTCAAAAATGGATGAAGTGATATTTGAAGAGTTCAAAGGAACAGGAAATTGTGAAATAATATTAGACAGAAAAATATCTGATAAAAGAGTATATCCAGCAATAGACATTTCAAAATCTGGTACAAGAAAAGAAGATATGTTAATAGATAATGTATGTTTGAAGAAAGTATGGTTATTAAGAAGATTGCTATCATCAATGGGTTCTGTTGAAGCAATGGAGTTCTTGAGAGATAAATTATCCATAACTAAGGATAATAATGAGTTCTTTGATATGATGAATAGTTGATCTGTAATATGTCGGTATGTTAAGTGGAATGTAAGTAAGACTATGTTACAACAATGTAGCTAAAAAGTAAGCCTTGTATATAATTCTGCTATTTCAAATGTTGATTTAATTATGCGTTTTTAATACTGTAGTAATAGGTAAAATAAGTAAGACAGTTGTCGAATAAAATTGATACTATAAAAAAAGTTATTTACATTGATAAGAATTTTGTAATGTTACTACATGTCTTGTTAGTTTAATACTGTATTACGGTTTCATTTAGTTTTTGTGTTAAGTAAAAAGATCTTTCTTTATTGGTGTTAGATGTCGGTTGTAAAAGCTATGGTATGTGATGGTTGTTTATATTATTACAAAAAGTGCTGGTGTTCAGGCTGGTTTTATTAGTCTAATAATGTATTACGTGCTTCGTTTAGTTTTTGTGTTAAGTAAAAAGATCTTTCTTTATTGGTGTTAGATGTTGGCTGTAAAAGCTATGGTATATAATAGTTGTTATATTATTACAAAAAGTGTTGGTGTTCAGGCTGGTTTTATTAGTCTAATAATGTATCACGTGCTTCGTTTAGTTTTTGTGTTAAGTAAGAAGATCTTTCTTTATTGGTGTTGGATGTTGGCTGTAAAAGCTATGGTATGTAATAGTTGGGTTTATATTATTACAAAAGTTCTGGTGTTCAGGCTGGTTTTATTAGTCTAATAATGTATCACGTGCTGCGTTTAGTTTTTGTGCTAAGTAAGGTGATCCTCCCTTATCTGGATGTATAGATTTCATTAATTTATGATAAGCTGCGTTGATCTGTTCTTGAGTTGCATTTTTTTCTAACCCTAGTATTTCTAGTGCTTCTTCCTTAGATAGGCTACTGCTTGTACTTTTTGAATGATTATACGTGTTTACTTCATTCATTACTTTATTCAAAGTGGAAGCCATTATTTCACTCATGCTGATTATGCTATTCCTTTTTAATAGTAGAAATATAAGCAATCCAATAATTGGCAATACAAATATAATGCCTATTATAGAGAATATTACTGAAAAGATAAACCACATATAAATGACTTGATTTAAGTAAGGTATGTCCATATTATACAAGTTAAAAGTATTTTTTTGCAAATGGTTTATTATGTTTATACAAATCGAGGAAACTCCAAATCCTGATACTTTAAAATTTATGCCAGGTGTTCCTGTTAATAATGGTAAGGTTAGTGAATTTGTTGATAGTGTTACAGCTGAAAGTTCTCCTCTTGCAACAGCATTGTTCAAAGTTGAATATGTAAGAGGTGTATTTTTTGGAGGTGATTTTGTATCAGTGACTAAATCTAGTGATATTGAGTGGGATGTTTTGAAACCAGAAGTTCTAACTGTGATTATGGATTTTCTAACACTTAATTCAGATAATGCCACATCAGATTTTGATGAAGAAGAGATGGAAGAATTTTTCGATGAAAAAGATGTTGAGATGGTTGAGAGGATTAAAGAATTAATAAATAATTATGTGAAACCAGCTGTTATGCAAGATGGTGGAGATATAAAATTTAAAGGATATAGTAATGGTATTGTTTTTGTAAAATTAAGGGGAGCATGTTCAGGATGTCCAAGTGCTTCAATTACTTTGAAAGAAGGCATATATAACATGTTGAGTTATTATATTCCGGATATACAAGGTGTAGAAAGTATTCAATAGGTAAAGTTTATATATAAGAAATGTTTGGTTCTGTTAACAAGAACTTGATCAGACGTTAGCTATTTTTTATTGTTATCATAAATCTTAAGTGTTTTACTTTAGCATGTGCTAGAGTTCATGCGTAGAAACTTTTGTTCTATTTACAATAGCTTGAAGAGATTAGTGCTTGTTTATATATTGAGAGAATACTTCTTAAGTGTTTTGTGTTTGATATGTAAGTAAGGTTTATATATGGAAACATTTGATTTGTTGATCATAGCTTACTTTATCCAGTGATTTATCTATGTTTATTCTTGTAGAAAAAAATACTTCATTAAATATTTTTGTGAAGTATGTAGGTAAATCCTATATGTATAGCACTTTATTATAGTAACTTGTCAATAATTGGTTGATTTTATTACTATAAAAATACTGTGTCAAATATTTTGAGTGCAGTGTAAAAAGTATGTTGTATTGAGGTGGAAGCAATATTAAAAATTTTTTGTGTTGTATCTACTATACTGACTTGAATGTATTCTTGGTGAGAGAATATTATATCGAGTTTTATAGTAAGATATGTTGTCATAGATTTATAGTTATTGCTGGTAATGTTGAAAATATGGCCTTTGAGGCATTATAAGTAATGTTATCTACAGGTATTATATAACATTTACATGTACCTTTATAGTATGGTTATACAATCAATTTAATAACTACATTTTTTGCTAGATACTAGGGCTGAAATGAGTATGTGTAGATTTTATAGCAGATGTTGAATCAATAGACGTAGAACTTGTTGAGGGAATTGAAAGAGTTTCAAGTGTGTGTTTTTTTTTATTGTGTATTACCTTTCTTATCGTGTTCTTGAGTGATTTTGGGGCTTTTTTTGCAATGTGCTTGGTGTATCCTAAAACTTTTTTTGTTTTTTTTATAATATTACTTTTATGTGGTTTATTGTTCTCTGTTCTCTGTTCTCTTTCTATGTATGAGTTATCTGGTAGATGTTGTCTTTTTGTGTTTCTGATGTGGTGTGTAGCATGTTCATATTTTGTATAAAGCTTTATATTTTTAACAAACTCTTTAGTAGTCATTATGTTTTGTGTACATGGTTCCATGTCATTTAGTGATCTTATTAATATCTTGATATCTTTATAGGATGGATTCCAAGATATGTTGGTGTCTTGGCGTGTTACTTTTAATTGTTTAAAGAAAAACACAGTATCACCATAAGCTACACTTTCTGTAAATGCATATTCTATTTGTTTTAGGATCTCAATTTTTTTCATAATTCTTGGTTTTATAATGTAAGTATGGATAATTTGATTAATCTTATTAATTATGGAATACCATGGATATCGGTATCTTAAAAATTTTTCTATTCTATTTTGGTAATCTTTTAATTTTATTCTTGTATGAAGAAATTTGCTCTGTATTGAAAAAACAATGTGTTGCCTAGGAAAAAGGTTAAGTGCTGTTTTTAAATTTATAGGTGGTATTTTCATTATGTGTTGGTATAAATATCTGATTTTTTGAGATATTGGGGCATTAGGGGAATCTTTACTATGCATTTTAGTTATTCCGTGGCATGCTACTAATAAAGTTGCATCTGGATTATTCATAGCCGAGGTTATTTCGCTTGTTATTTCCCTTGTATATCTGATTAGATTTAAAGTATTAACTGCTTGTGATTGAAACAACTTCTTTAATTCTGGGTTTACATCTGACTTGAGAATTATTTTCCTAAATTTATTGAAAAGTGTATTTTTGATTTGTTGATTAGGGTGTATGTTTTTTAATTTGTTAAATAATTTATTTAATATTATATCGATAATTTTTTGATCTTCAGGAGATATTATTATTCTATCTGAGATTTTATATATTAGTTCCTTGAGCCATAGTTTTAGTAATAGGCTGGCTTTTTTGTCTTGTATATTTGTATGAGCTTGATTGGTATAAGATTGTATAATACTGTAGTAGCGATAGTTCTCATTGTTGATTGTAGGAACATCACAAATTTGTGGCACTATGACTAGTAGTAGATTTAAAGGGTTGGTTGATAATATTTCTAATATTTTATCCCTTGATTCTAAATATGTGCTGTATTTCTCAGAACTTTGTTTCTTTTGGTACATTGTTTGTCATCATAAATACATATGAATTATCTAATACCATAAATTAATTTATTTTTAAAATTATATTTTTAATGGCATAAATATATTAACTTGTTATACATAGTAAAAAATTTATTTATATTATCAAATCGTGATGCCATTTAAATATTGAATAAATAGCAATTAAAAAATACTGCTATAAATTTTTGAAATGATATTTTTTTAATATAATTTAGTGATAAAGTATATTGTGAAATAGATTTTTGCGATTTTGAAAATTTGAATATAGGTAGCGTATTGATTACTATTGTTATTAATCAAAAAAAAATGTTATTTGAGTCAAGGCTGACGCTCAGTGAGATTTTAAATGAATGCGGCTATAATACTGACTTACCATTTGCTGTGGCAGTAAATAAAAGTTTGGTGGTAAGAGATAAATATAACAGTACTTACTTAAATAATGGAGATATTGTTGATATAGTGTATCCTATGCAAGGTGGATAAATTAAAACTTGGTATTGTTGGGATTTGATACGATAGAGTATCTGTATACTTTGTTTGATAAAACATGGTGGGGTGATTTTAGTATATACGTCACTGAGTTAAAAATTTATTGGTATTAAATAAGAATTTAGAATGTATGTTGAATTTGTATGATATATTGTTGAAAAGCAGGTTACTATTAGGCTCTGCTATGTATCCATCTCCTGCTATTTTATATGAATCAATTCAGCTTTCTGGTACTGAGGTGGTAACAGTATCCTTGTCTAGACAAATGCCCTCTGAAAATGGTGGTAGTGATTTTTGGAATATAATTAAAAAAAGTGGATGTCATATTTTACCTAATACTGCTGGATGTTGTACAGTGAATGATGCGGTATTGATGTCTCAGATGGCAAGAGAGATTTTTGGTACTAATTGGGTTAAGTTAGAGCTGATAGGGGATGAGTATACTCTATATCCAGATTTAGTCTTATTATGTGAAGCAACAAAAGAATTAATTAGTCAGGGATTTGAGGTGTTTCCTTATTGTACAGATGATTTAGTTGTTTGTAAGAGATTAATAAATTATGGATGTCGTGTATTAATGCCAGGAGTGGCTCCAATAGGTTCTGGATGTGGTGTACTTAATATGTATAATTTAAAATTATTAAGGAATAGGTTTCCGGACATAACAATTATAGCTGATGCCGGTATAGGTAGGCCATCTGATGCAGCCATGATAATGGAAATTGGCTTTGATGCTGTACTTCTTAATACTGCTATTGCAAGGTCTGTTATTCCTCAAGATATGTCTCGTGCTTTCAAATATGCTGTAGAAGCTGGCCATATAGCTTATAATGCTGGTATTATACATAAGAAAGATTTTGCTGTATCTAGTACACCACTGATTGATACACCTTTTTGGTATAATACTTCTAGTTAAATGCTGTTGATTGAAATTTTTTGGTTGCATATCTATTATATTCATAAGGAAAAAAGTGCTTTGTTGAGTGGTGAATAGATATTCTCAAATATTTCTTACTGAAATTTCTAAAATATATGTATGAGAAAGACAGACATATAACGTTATTATAATGCTGATCTTCTAGAAAGATTTGCTGTAATTAGTGTAACCACTTTTTTAATTATATATTTTTGCCATATCCTCCAAGTTAATACATGTCTAAAAAATTTCACGGATGTTTTATTGTATAATGTTATAGTTTTAAAAAATGTATTGCTGAATTGATTTTGGACCCATAGAAAATTAATGAACTTGGTATTATTGATTGAATACGTTTTGTATAATGTTTTATGATTAATATGAACTCATGTGTGTGTAGGGCTTATCTCTTAAATTTTAGTTTTGCAAGAACAGGCTTTCTGCAAATATTATATCATGTTGTATAATGTTTTATGATTAACATGAACTCATGTGTGTGTAGGGCTTATCTCTTAAATCTTAGTTTTGCAAGAACAGGCTTTCTGCAAATATTATATCATGTTGTATAATGTTTTATGATTAACATGAACTCATGTGTGTGTAGGGCTTATCTCTTAAATCTTAGTTTTGAAAGAACAGGCTTTCTGCAAATATTATATCATGTTGTATAATGTTTTATGATTAACATGAACTCATGTGTGTGTGGGGCTTATCTCTTAAATTTTAGTTTTGCAGAGAGTAGGCTTTCTGCAAATATTATATCATGTATCCTGTATCCCATGTTTTTCAATTTTGCTTGATACCAATCAGGGTAGGATAACGCCATATAGAATATGTATAACAGATTAATTGATAAATAAGTGGGGAAACTAATAAAATTTAGCATGTGATACATTATGTAGATTCCAGTAAATACGGAAATTGAGATGAATGATAAAAGCCACAGTTTATTATAGAGTGTAAAAAAAACTGAGAATATAAATGCCATGAATGAAAATCTATCTTGTACAAACACTATGCTATCTGAAGTATTAATTTTTTTTTGGTGTTTATATATAATGAAAGATTGCATATAGAATATGTAATTTACTATTATACATTTAATATTATGATTAAAATGGCAGTTAGTAAACTTAAAAGTAGTGCAAGTGCTTTTTAAAGTTAGTAGTTCTAGTGATAAGGTTTTTATGTACGACCATATGAAAAACTATATGACAAATGTTATCTAAAATTTGATTATCAAGGTGATATTTAGTTTTAAGCGTTAATTTCCTACTATATAAATTTTTTGAGCATTGAATATTAGTTTAATATATAGCATTATCTGAATAGTATTAGTTACTTGATTGAGTCAGTAAAGCATAATTCTTATGCATGGTATTAATATTGTGTAATATTGAAAACTAGGAGATCTTGATTATGATTACACGTTTTGCTCCAAGTCCGACAGGTTATCTTCATGTTGGGAATGTTAGAACAGCTTTAATCTGTTGGTTATATGCTCGTAAACGAAATGGTAGATTTTTATTGAGGTTTGATGATACTGATGTTCAAAGATCAAAAGACGAGTATATAAAAGAAATAAATAATGATTTGCTATGGTTAAATATAGATTGGGATTCTAGTTTTAGGCAATCTTCTAGGTTCGGTCGTTATGAAGATGTCTTTAGTTATCTATTAAAGGAAGGCTTTATATATCCTTGTTATGAAACTAAGGAAGAGTTAGAGTTTAAAAGAAAAATGAAGTTAAAGTCAGGATTACCACCTATCTATGATAGGAATGCATTAAATTTAACTCAAGCAGAGAAGAATAAATATTTTGGAAGAGCGCCGTACTTTAGGTTTAAAATAGACCAAGACCGATTAATAAGTTGGAATGATGAAATACGTGGGAAAGTATCATTCGACTCAGAAAATATTAGTGATCCAATTATTAGGAGAGCTGATGGAACATATACTTACATGTTGCCATCTATAATAGATGATATGGATTTTAATGTTACTCATATAATTCGAGGAGAAGATCATATAAGTAATACAGCAGTTCAAATACACATGTTACATGCTTTAGGGGCTAGTATCCCTATGTTTTCACATTTATCTTTACTATACTCTGACGATAATAAAATATCTAAAAGGATTGGTGGTTCTAGTGTAAAAGATATGCAATCTTATGGATTAGAACCCATGGCTATTAATAGTTATTTTGCTAAAATAGGGACTTCTAATCCAGTAAGTGTACATACAAGAATGCTTGAACTGGTAGATTCTTTTGATATTACTACTTTTAATCAGGCTCCGACTAAATTTAATATGGATGATATATTGAAGTTAAATCCTAAAGTATTACATAGTATGTCTTTTGACGATGTTGAAAATAGGTTACGACTGTTAAATATAACTTCTTCAGACTTTTGGCATTTTGTTTGTGGAAATATAGAGAAGTTCTCTGATGTTGAGCAATGGGTAAAAGTTTGTAGTAAAGACATGGTCCCTGTTGTTAGAGAAGATGATAGAGATTTTATAATGTTAGCACTAAATATGCTACCTCAAGGGGAAGTTTATGGTAATACTTGGAACACATGGATTTCTAATATAAAGCAGCATACTGATCGTAGAGCTAAAAATTTATTTGTTCCTTTGCGATTAGCGTTGACTGGATTATCTACAGGTCCAGAACTTGCTAGATTATTACCTTTAATTGGTAGAACGGAGATTGTACGTAGGCTTAGTTATTCTGTAACGCAATAAATTTTATTATTGTACTGATCGTCAGATTGTTCAAGAGGTTTTTTTATGCACTATTATTAAAAGATAAATTAAATAGTCATTAATGAATTAAAAAGTGATAAGTGTCTGATTTATGTATTAAACATACTACAATAGTATAGCAGCTAGCATGAATTAAATCATCTATAGGTCTGAATACTAAATTGTTGCACTTAATTGGTGAAAAGGAACATATGTATGTTTTAGTATTATGTAGTGTAGTAAATGCTGTTGTTGTACTTATAGAGAATTTTTAAGAAAAATTTTTTTCATATGTAATATATGAATAGAATAATTATTTGATAGGCGATAAGTCATATATTTTGTTATATATACATCAAATATTAATTTGTATTATTACAATGTTTAAGTATTGTAAGTTGTATGGTTATGGATATCTTCCCTATATTTTAAATTGATAGGAATCAGTAGCTTGTTACCGATAGAACATCATTAAATTATTGAGGATACTTCTACGTGATGTTTGTATGAATGTTATTTTGTTTGGAAATTATGTAATTTTAGCTCATTATAGATTTGTGAAACTATTAAATATATTATCAGCAAACACGACTGTGTAAATAGGATGATTTTTATCTTATTTTTGGTTACTAGAGTGTAATTTATATATTTAATAAAGTATTTCTATGTTGTATTCGATCATTTATTATGATAAAAGTAAAAGATATCCCATTATTAATGGCGGGTGTAGCTCAGTTGGTAGAGCGTCAGTTTGTGGCACTGAAGGTCGCCAGTTCAATCCTGGTCACTCGCCCCGTGAATTCTTGCAATGAGTTCTTGTTGTAACTTGTGCTGCTGTTTTAAGATACTTTTGTATAAAAAATATACATGTTGTTATTGCATAACTGTTTTGGATCAATGATATTCTTAGAACGTGGTATATCTGCTGTTGTATATAATCAATTTCTAAAAGTCATCAAAGTTTGCTTGGAGTTTTTATTTCAGTAATTTAGCAAGTGTGTTTGTTTTGAAATTAATTATTATTAATTTTTTTTTTTTTTTTTTTTTGAAAATGTTACTCTGTTAAAGAGTCTTTGACATTACTGTATTTTTATATAAAGTTTATGGGAGAACTTGTTAAATGATAATTCATATGCTTAATCATACAGTAAGGTTATTAATCTTATTTGTCATTTTATATAGTAGTAATGTTTTCGCTGATATAAAGATAGTAGCTGTAGTAAATGATGAACTAATTTCTAATTTGGATTTAGAGAAGCGTGTTGCTATAAACAAATTTTTTTATAAGGTTGAGAGTAATGTGGCAGAAGAAATAGCCTTAAATGCTTTGATTGATGAATCTATATGGAGGCAAGAAGCTGAAAAGCTTAAAATCACAGTTACTGAAAGAGATTTTTTAGAAGCTGTTAAACAGTTTTTAGTGATAAAAAATTTAGGAAATATTGATTTAAAATCTTATATTGAGGCACAAGGGTTGGATTACAAGTTATTTGTACAACACATGAAGTCTAAGCTGCTTTGGAATAAAATATTAATGCTTAAAGTAGCACCTTATATTATTATTAGTGATAAGGAAGTACAGGATAATAGAGATTATATAACTAATGGAGTAGATGTATCTGTACATATTCAGGAAGTAATGCTACCAGCTAGTATGAATGATAATATAATCAATAATGTTATTAGTGATTTACAAAATGGAGTAAGTATTGGAGTTATAAAAGCAAATAACAAAGATGTGTTATTTGAAGAAGCTAGTATTAATGTTGAAAACATTAATTCAGACTTGGCAAATAAGCTAATTCAAGCGAGTATTGGAGACGTAGTAGGTCCTATAAAAAGCGAATATGGGAGCTTGATTATAAAACTACTACATAGGTCTAGTATAAGCAGGGGGTTTGCAAATAGTAATGTTGATTTGAGGCAAGTTCATTTAAATGCTGAGCAAGGTAAGAGGTATTTAGACCAAATTGGGATATTAAAGACTAAAGCTACATGTGAGAATTTTAGTGATGTTGTAAAGGACCTTGAATTACCAGAACCATTAGGTTTTGTTGTAAAAGTGAAAGATTTGTCTGTAAAAATACAAAATGTTTTGCAATCTTGTGATGTTGGTAAAGTAGTTGAAGTTGATGATAATCAAATGATTGATATTATTATGTTGTGTGGTATTACAAAAGGTAAAGCTGATGATGATATAGGTAATACTGATTTTATCAAGCAGAGGCTATATATGGAAAAGTTATCTATGCAAAGTGAATATTTGTTATCCAACTTAAGAAATAATGCTTTAATAGAAAAATATAATTAATTACTATGTTACGTATAACATCAGGGAAATATCGTGGCAGGAAAATATTTTCTGATAAATTACTTAGTGCACGTCCTGCTATGTCTATAATTAGGGAGTCTATTTTTAATATAATATTATCTCGCATGAGTATTCAAGGGTGTAAAGTTCTTGATTTATTTTGTGGTAGTGGATCATTATCATTTGAAGCATTATCTAGGGGTGCAGAGAGTGCTTTATTAGTTGATATAAATCGCTATAATTTGAGTTTAGTAAAACGAACATCTGAATATTTAGGGGTAGTAAATAATATAACCCTCATGTGTTGTGATATCGAAAGATTACCTGTTGCAACTGATCAGTATGATATTATTTTTGTTGATCCTCCATATACTAATCCTGCTTTAGTTGATATTACTCTTAATGTGTTAATAAAGTTAGATTGGACTAAAAGTAATAGTGTGATTGTAGTTAGAATTAGAAAAAAGGTGGCTTTTGTATGTCCTGTGGGGTATAGAGTAATGGTTGAACGTGTTTATGGTATTTCTAAAGTGATAATATTACAACGTGAACTATAAGATACTTGGACATAAGCAGAGTTATTTAAGAATTAATTGAACACAAAGAACAGCATATATTTTAACTTCATATAAATGTCTATTTTGTAATTTTGAATAAATGTGGATATATATGCCTTCTATTTTTATATAATAATAATATTACAACGTGAGCTTATAAGATACTTGGACATAAGCAGAGTTATTTAAGAACTAATTGAATACAAAGAACAGCATATACTTTAACTTCATATAAATGTCTATTTTGTAATTTTGAATAAATTGGGTATATATGTTTTCTATTCGTATAGTAATATTGATATCATTATTGGTACATAAAGTGACCCTATGATCGTATTGATCAATAGCATAATTGCTGTTTTATCAGAATTATTGTTTAGCATTGTAGCTAATATTATGCCTGTACATGACATTGGTATTATTGCAAGTAATATTAGCGCTCTATATATATCATTATTATACAATTGTATGGTTAATTTATCTAATATGATGCATCCAAGTACTAATACTGGCCAAAGTACATACTTTATTATTAGAGTAATAGAAATGAATTTCCAGTCAATGGTAAAAATTTTAATATTTGCGACTGCTATTCCTAGTAACATCATCCCTAATGAGACATAAGCTCCTCTAATATTGCTTGCAACATCATGTATAAATAAGGGAATAGGTAATTGAAAATAGTTGACAACTAATGCCGTTATCGCTGCATGTACTGCAGGTAATGTTATTAGTTTCATTATGCATTTTCTAGGAGTATATATTCCTTGAGTGGCGATATAAAAACCAAAACTATTTTCAAACATTAACATCCCTACATAACAGAAAAGATATATGGATACTGTATGATTATCAAACATTGCTAATGCTACTGGTAGTCCGAAAAACCCCATGCTTGAACTGCCTGAGCTAAATGCTAATATATTTCTTGTACTATCCCTGAATATAAAAGAAGAAGTGTAATATACTACGGCTGACATTATGCAGCATACAAGCCATGTTAAAAAAGGAAGAGATAAGACCTCTGAATTGATGTGTGTTTGTGAAATTCCAGAGAATATAACAGTTGGACCCATTATATAAAAAAGTAACCTGGCTATGCTAGGACTATCTATTTTTAGAAATTTACCAGCGATAAAGCCTAAGAATATTGTTATATATAAGGGCAAAATTTTGAATAGTAATATAGAAAACATAATTTTTTAACGTACTACTGATGCTTAAAATACTGTAACATAAGTGTGAATTACTTTACAACTATAGAATCGTGAAAAATGTATTTATAAGTAAGATTTTAATTGTTAAGGGAAGCTTATTTATTTTTTAAGTAGTATGGTGTCATGTAAGAGTAATATGTAGTGAAGTAATAACAACAGTTCTGCAGGGAATATTTTCAATTATATTATTGTGAGTTGTATAGGAACTTTAGGGGAATATATGTGTGGTAATTTTATTATGGAAAATTGATTTGTTTTATAGATATCTTTATCTATTTGTGTATTTCTATCAAGATAGTTTTTTGTATCTAATACGATATACAATGAGTAATTTGTCATGTGTAACTTAGGTAGTAATGGTTTATTAATTCAGTGCTATGAACTGATTACTGTATTCCTGATTTAAAGATTTTGTGTTTATTTATTATAGTTGGAGCTTTGATTTATGTGTTTGTGCATTTTATAATTTTGATCTCTATAGGCATAGGAATGAAAACTGATTTATTCTTATGTATCTCTAAGTTTTATAAAGTTGTTAGCATAAGATTTTGGGGTTATAGTGCGTGAGTTATCTTGTAAAACAATATAGTCAATTTTATGTGTGATTGCATATGCAATTGCTAGTTCTTTGGTTTTAAATGATAAATGAATCTGTTGTCTCGTATCATGTGACCCAGTCCATTTCATTAATGGCTCAACATATTGAGTACATGAAGGCTCAAACTCAAGCTTCCAAGTTTTTGACTTGTTACACCCAGATTGCATGGTGCTTTTTGCTGGTTTATATATTCTTGCACGCATATTTAATACTTGTTTCTACATAAAAAAACTATTACTATGTTAAATATATACAGTGAATAATAGCTTATGTCTATTAATGATGAGTATACTTTTGAAAGTGCTATAGAACAGTTAGAACTTATAGTAAAGGAATTGGAATCCAATCAAGTCACATTGAGTAGAAGTGTTGAGCTCTATAGTCTTGGAAAGGAGCTATATGAATATTGTAATAAAGTTATTGAGGATATAGAGCTAAAAATAGAAATCAAGGAATAGGATTTATATATTCATAAATTATTTTGATATGAGTGTAATATGAGTTCCTATTATCTTTTTAAGTATTTATAGAGTGTTGTTATTCAAATGAAAAATTTCTTTAATGATAATTATTATCGCGCTTGGTTAGTTAATATGATTTTCTGGGGTAGTTCAAAATTAATGAAAACTTGATCATAAAAATTTGTATTAGCAGTGTATTTGGAGAATGAAAGGGTTAGAACCTGGTCAGGATTTGGGTATAAGTATTGTGAATTCTATGGTCTTGATAGATTGGTATAAAATCATTGCTTGATATAAAATTTATAATGCTATCAGTTAGTGAAAATGGTGTTTCTATATTAAGGATATAGAATAGAAATCATGGAATAAGTTATACATTTGTAAGTTTGTTGATAATAATCGTGGTGTTTGTGTGATGAATGTAATTTTTGGTATGATTCAAAATTGATAGAAACTTAATTGTAGAAAATTTATATTAGGGTTATTAGAGTGTATTTTATACGAAAAAAATTTATCATTTATATGTGGCGTAGATTAGATCAGTTTGACTGATGAAAGTGCTAGTGTGTTGAATGTTTTATAGGTCTATACAATTCTGTTACTTAGAATGGAGGATTTGATGATAGATTTTACTTTGATTAGACTTCCTGCTATCATAAGTAATGACATTTGTAAAAAAGCTGCTAACTTTTAACTTTTGTTGAGTTAATTATTGCTTGATACAAAATTTGTAGTATTGCTGCTTTTTCAGTTATGTTTCTATAATGTGAGTGATAATTTACGCTAAGGATAGTTGGAAAAGGATAGCACTTAATGCATATTTTATTGTCTTGATGTTTTATTAAAAGAGATCATAGTTGTTGTAGGGTATGCTGATTGATATGAATTAGAGATTCGTGATGAGTGACGTAATTACCTTTGGATGTAGATTAAATTTTTATGAAAGTGAAGTTATAAAAAATAACTTAAAAAAAGCTCAGTTGGATGATGTTGTTGTTGTTCACAGTTGTGCTGTAACTAATGAAGCTGAACGTCAAGTAAGATCTAAAATACGTAAACTTTATAATAATAATGCTAATGTTAAGATCATTGTAGTAGGATGTGCTGCTCAATTAAATCCTGAATTGTATACTAATATGCCAGGAGTAATTAAGGTACTAGGTAATCAGGATAAACTAAAATATGAAAATTATCTTGCTGAAGACAAAGTTATTGTAAGTAAAATAGAGAATTCAAGAGAAGTTGCACATGATTCAATTAAAGAATTTTCTGGTAAATCTAGGGCATTGATTGAAATTCAAAATGGATGTAATCATGAATGTACTTTTTGTGTTATTACAAAAGCAAGGGGGAATAACCGTTCTCTACACATAGAAGATATTATAGGTAGAGTTAAAGATTGTGTTTATAATGGATATAATGAAGTTGTGTTTACTGGAGTAGATATCAGCGATTTTGGATTAGATATTTATGGTAAACGTGTGCTTGGAACAATGATAAAGAGAGTATTGAAAGCAGTTCCGCAATTGCATAGATTAAGGTTATCATCTATAGATGTAGCAGAAATAGAGAGTGATCTGCTTGATATTATTGTGAATGAACCTAGGTTTATGCCACACTTGCATCTAAGCTTACAATCAGGAAATAATTTAATCCTAAAAAGGATGAAGCGTAGGCATAATAGAGAACAAGTAATAGAATTTTGTAATAGGATAAGTAGTAAAAGAAAAGAGGTAGCGTTTGGGGCTGATATTATAGTTGGTTTTCCTACGGAAACTGAAGAAATGTTTGATGATACAGTTAAGTTGATAGAGGAAGCAAATATTTCTTATTTACATGTTTTTCCATATTCAAGAAGAGAGGGTACATCAGCTGCTAGGATGCCACAGGTTATACAAGAAGTAAAAAAAAGACGTGTAAAGTACTTATTAGAATTTGCTAAGAAAAGATTAAATAATTTCTATAAAACTCTTTTACATACAAAGCAAAGGGTTGTGGTTGAAAAATCAGGTACTGGTAGGGCAGAAAATTTTGCTTTAGTAAAATTTTCTAATCATGAAGTGCAATTACAGAGTATTGTTGAAGTAGAAATAAAAAGGGTAGAGGAAAATTATTTAGTAGGTCAAGTGTTATAGAAATATTCTCTAACTTTAAATTTAATATTAAAGTTTCTAGTATGTACTGCTCAGAAGCTTTTTCTATATTTCTATAATTTAATAGCGCTCTAATGAAAGTTTATAGTAGAGTGAAAGCTTGAATAGCAACTAAATGTATAGCATTCGAAGTTATTGTTATATTTTTAGAATAAGGAAATATTGAAAATTTATCCGTGTGGTAGTGTGATATTTTTGGTTTATGTTTCTCTAATATTATTCTGAGCTTAGGAAGTTATAATGTAAGCATGTACCTGTATTTACTTGAAAGCATTTATTAATGCTGAACTTTGACAGAATATTTAAAATTTTTAGTAGGTGATATTTGAATCTGTTAACAGTATGTATTTCGATTATAATTTATATACTTTATGATCTAGAAAAACATATCATTAATAGAAAGTATAAGAAATATCAGTACCAGATTAAATAATAATATATACTAGCTTGGCAAAGCTCAATTTCTATTATGTTTTTCAGAAAATTATTTAAATTGTAAAGAATCTTTATTGTGGAACATTAATTTATAATGCGTCATTTGATGATGATTTTGCATTATATCAATAAAACATATAATAAAGAGAGGATATGAGATAAGAAGAAATATGTATAGTAAACATCAAGTAAAATACGTGTACACTAGCTTTAACAAAGAACAACCTAAATTATTGTGTATAAAAAATACTGACACTAAAAACTTTAGTAGGTGATGTAATTTATTAATGGTGTATTTTTGATAATAACCTGTATACTATGTGAGTTAATAAAACATATAGTTGCAGAAGAAACAAAAAATAAGAAAAGCACATAGGAAGCAAAGCTAATCAAAGATTTCATTTGTATCTTACGGAAATACTAAGCCAGGAAGATCTAGTAAAATATACAAATACACTCTTTAATATAATGTACAGTTATCTATATGAAGCTCTAGTTTATATGGTTATTTAATTCGCTTATTATCTTTGAAACATCAGCTCCGACAACTTGTGATAATTTTTTTCCATTTTTAAACATTAGGATGGTTGGTACTGCACTGACTCCATATTGAATAGCAGCATCTTGATTATCTTCAATATTTAATTTATATATCTTTACTTTATCGACGTATTGTTGTGCTAGTTTCTCAAGTTGTGGTTCTAAAGTTCTACAAGGTCCACACCACGGAGCCCAAAAATCTACTAAGATTAATATATCTTCATTGGAAGATATAACCTTGTTTTCAAATTCACTATCTCCAATTTGCTCAATCATTACTTATACCATTTTTATAAAGCTACTTATACATTGTAAAACAGTTATAAATTATCGCAAGGGTAAAAAATATAATTGTAAGGAGGTTATTATTTGCTAGATATATATTTGGGGTGCTACTAGTTATATAAACTATAATATCCATGTATTAATATAAAATATTATAAATATCTCTATTGTGCTGAACTTTATATTGAATATATTATACTTGACATAGCCATAGGTTAGCTTTTTTATAGCTTACAATAATAAATGTTTTTCATAACTAAAAACAAAGCTGTCACACATGCTAGATATATAAAATTTTTTCACAATAAAAAAAACTATAATTGTTATTTTTTTATTTTTTTATACTTGTTGTTAAACACACACACTGTGTCTGACCCATAGCGTAAAGTAAATGCGCTGCTAACTCGTTCAATAATAACGTAGTCCCCAGATATTCTAAAGTTGATTAATGATTCATATCCTTCAGAGTCTACGGTAAATATTGATGGTAAATCTGCATTGATATGTGAGAATTGCATATAAGTAAATTGGTTATCATCAAAAATTTTGAGTGGTACAATTCGCTGACTTCCCCTGTTATGTGATACTAAATAATCAAAATTTAATCCTTTTTTTGCAACGTCACTATCAGTTAGGTCTGGTATAGCAGGTTGACTAACTGGGAATACCATGTCAGAACCATTGTCTGTAGCAAAACTTTCAGTAGAAGAATACATGAACCTTACTTCATAAGCCAATCTTGGATCATCAAGTCCTTTGGCTTCCTCTGCAAAAAATTCAAAATAGTATACACGTTTATTTGTAATTATAGTTGCATTTGTATCTGCTTTATCAGCCACAGGTTTAATAAATAATCTATTGCCTTTGGGCAGTAACTGCCATCCAGTTGAGTCACCCATAGATATGGTATCTATAATTTCTCCTTCTTCAAACAATATACTGGATTGGTAACCATAAAAACCTACATATTTATGTACAGCATGAGGATTATAGGTAATAGCTTTAATATGATTATCTTGTGCTATGGAACGTACTTCTTGCTTAGCGAAACAGGCTATACTGCTGAGTAAAATCAAAACAAAAACTACTGCTACGTTTTTCATCTATATTTTATAGTAAAGTGTATAACGTTTCATTTTAACATTAATACTGGGACTTGCAACAAATCTATGCAAATTTAGTATGCAAGATCATAGAATACTTATGTTAAAAGTTTATTAAATTTTTGTGAAAGATTGTTTGTGTTTTTATCTGATGATGTGTCTTGATATTTTCATTTTATTATGTAGATATTGGCACGTAGTAAGTTTCATTAATAGATTTACTATGAGTGATTGATGGGGTGGATGCCTCTACCCTATATAAGTTAGCATATATCGAATTTTAGGTGCTTGTAAATTTACAAATTATTAATTTTGATTACAATACTCCAGTATGTAAAAATTAGTTCAGAGAAGTTGCTAATATACTTGCACGTCAATCTTTATAGATGTCGGTATACAACATATCAGCATCGGGTTCACTGCTATTTTGTGAAAAATCTACAGATTCTTTTACTATGCTACGTATTTCTTTGTCATATTTATTACATTCATCATCAGATATAATATTGTTAGACATCAGATAGTTTTTTAGATTGATAATAGGATCTTTATTTTCTTTTATTTCTTCTACTTCTTGTTTTGACCGATATTTTGCTGGATCTGACATAGAGTGTCCTCTATAACGATAAGTTTTCATTTCCAATAATATTGGCCCATTATGTGACCTACAATAATTTGCTGCATCTGTTGCAGCTTGTGTTACGGAAAATAAATCCATGCCATCTACTTGATATCCTGAGATGCCGAAACTTTCTCCTTTCTTGTATAGATCTGTTATGTAAGATGATTTGGATACAGATGTACCCATTGCATATTCGTTATTTTCAATAACATATACTACTGGTAATTTCCACAATGCAGCAAAATTGAAGGATTCATATACTTGACCTTGGTTAACTGCTCCGTCTCCAAAGCATACGAATACAACATTGTTATTTTTTTTATATTTGTTGGCAAGAGCAATACCTGTCCCTATAGGTACTTGTGCTCCAACAATACCGTGGCCTCCAAAAAAGTGCTTATCTATGTTAAACATATGCATTGATCCGCCCTTACCTTTGGAGCAGCCTGTGCTTTTACCCATTAATTCTGCCATTACATATTTCGGATCTGTTCCGACTGAGAGCATAAACCCATGATCTCGGTAGCTAGTGATAATAGAATCTCCTTCTATAATGGCATTTTGTATTCCTACTGCTATAGCTTCTTGTCCTATGTATAAATGACAAAAACCTCCTATCAAACCCATACCGTAAAGTTGTCCAGACTTCTCTTCAAATCTACGCATTAATAGCATACTATAATAACAATTTACTAGCTGTTTATTTGTCAAGTTATGTGAATGTTTTGTTGTCATATATTAACCTAAAAATATAATGAGCTTAGTACGTGATATATTTAATCAGTAACATTAGTTGTTTTATATCAAAATATTGCTAACTTATTTATTGGTATATCGCAACAACTAATTATGTATTAAACCGTTTATACTCATCAATATCATAAGTTATAATAGTTAATGGTAGGTATTAATCATTGGTTTGTTTAGTGGGTAACAATTTAGTTGTTATTTATAAGTTAGCTTAACAACCAATTTTTTATGTCTTGTATCTGGTAATTATCCATGAGTGCTGGGGCATGACCTATGTTAGGATATTCTATAGAATCAATATATTGTTTTGAAAGCATCATTTTATTTAGTGTAGTTTGCATTAAAATATTTGATAAACCTCCACGTATTACTAATATCCTGCTCTGTATTTTTTCCCATACATCCCATATAGTCCATGTATCAGTGTCTTTTATATTGTTAATTTCTTCATCAAAGGCTATGCCTATTTTAGGATCTGCTGTTAGTGAGTAAGTGTTGTTTGAATTTTGTATAATACTATGCTTAATAATATGTTGCCAGTGATCTTCTTGCTCTATTCCGAAATTGCATAATAGCTTTTTTATATATACTTCTGCTTCAGTAATTGTGTTAAATATGGGGTTAATATTTATGTGTTTAGAAATTTTGTTTAAAGCTGATACTGTGATAGCTGGTCCAATATCATTAATAATGAGTTTATTAATTAAATCAGGAAAATATGCAGCTAAATACATACCTATTATTCCACCCATTGAAGTGCCTAAAAAGTCTACTTTATCAATTTTTAAATGTCTTAGTAAGTATATTATGCTCTTGCAGTAGGTTGAATAATTATACAATTTATGATCTTCTAACCATGAACTTTTTCCTCTTCCTACAATATCTGGACATATTATTTTATAATCAGATGATAAGTTATTTGCTAAGTAATCAAAATCCCGAGAATTTCTTGTTATACCATGAACACAAATTAGATAATTATTACTAACACTATTGAAATAGTGATAATACATTGTAAATTTTTCTTGAAGATTGCTTATGTTTAGTGTATAGGGCAGCATGATATAGCATATAGATTATGGATTTATATTGAGTGATAATATTCATTATTAAAATAAGATTCAAATAATAAAAAATAAGTATTGACATAGAATTCATATATCGTTAAAAATTATATCTCATGAGATACGTAATGTATCTTTGTTGTTTGACAAGTAAGCAAAAAGAATTAATTAAATGGTAAGATTGGTGATATTAATCATCAATCAATTCAATTAGCTAAGAGTATAAATTAATAAGTGCAGTTTTAATACTGCATATATAGCAAATGAGTAAATGATAAAGAGCATTTGATGGATGCCTTGGTGTTGAGAGGCGATGAAAGACGTGGTAGGCTGCGATAAGCTGCGGGGAATTGTCAAACGAATTTTGATCCGCAGATTTCTGAATGGGGAAACCCAACCAATTTATTGGTTATTGCATACTGAATACATAGGTATGCAAGGCAAACCTGGTGAACTGAAATATCTCAGTAGCTAGAGGAAAGGAAATCAAAAGAGACTCCGTTAGTAGTGACGAGCGAACGCGGACCAGGCCAGTGATTTATAGTTAAAAATTAGAATACTTTGGAAAGAGTAGCCATAGATGGTGATAGCCCAGTATAAGTAAAAAGGTTATAAATCCTTGAGTAGGGCGGGACACGTGAAATCCTGTTTGAATATGGGGGGACCATCCTCCAAGCCTAAGTACTCCTTAACGACCGATAGTGAACAAGTACCGTGAGGGAAAGGTGAAAAGAACCCCGGGAGGGGAGTGAAATAGATCCTGAAATCGAATGCTTACAACCAGTTGGAGCCTTATATTTACATTTTGGAAGCAATTTTAATATGTATTTATTAGGGTGACAGCGTACCTTTTGCATAATGGGTCAGCGAGTTAATCTATTAAGCAAGCTTAAGCCGTTAGGTGTAGGCACAGCGAAAGCGAGTCTGAATAGGGCGTTTAGTTTAATGGATTAGACCCGAAACCAAGTGATCTAACCATGGCCAGGTTGAAGGTGTAGTAAAATACATTGGAGGACCGAACCTGTTACTGTTGCAATAGTATTGGATGAGTTGTGGTTAGGGGTGAAAGGCCAATCAAACTTGGAAATAGCTGGTTCTCCGCGAAATCTATTGAGGTAGAGCGTTGTACTATATACTTTTGGGGGTAGAGCACTGAATGGACTAGGGAGACTCATCCTCTTACCAAATCCAATTAAACTCCGAATACCAATAAGTAGTTATACAGCAGACACACTATGGGTGCTAAGTCCGTGGTGGAAAGGGAAACAGCCCAGATCGCCGTCTAAGGTCCCGAAATTGTGGCTAAGTGTGGAAGGAAGTGAGAAAACCAATACAGCTAGTAGGTTGGCTTAGAAGCAGCCATCCTTTAAAGAAAGCGTAACAGCTCACTTGTCTAAATAAGTTTTCTTGCGCCGAAGATGTAACGGGGCTCAAGCCATATACCGAAGACGCGAATTCTTAATGTAAATTAAGTCTGGTAGCGGAGCGTTTTGTAAGCCTGTGAAGGTGATCCGTGAGGATTGCTGGAGGTATCAAAAGTGAGAATGCTGACATGAGTAGCGTAAAAGAGTGTGAAAGCCACTCTCGCCGAAAACCTAAGGTTTCCTGTGTTAAGTCAATCTGCGCAGGGTTAGTCGGATCCTAAGGCGAGGCCGTAAAGGAGTAGTCGATGGAAATCAGGTTAATATTCCTGAACCTTTTAAGCGTGACGGATTTTGTGTTAGTGTAAGCCTTATTGGATTGGCTTATGCTTTAAAGAGATCCCAGGAAATAGCGCTTAAATTTATAAGTCCGTACCGTAAACCGACACTGGTAGGTAGGTAGAGTATACTAAGGCGATTGAGAGAACGATGTTGAAGGAACTCGGCAAATTACACCTGTAACTTAGGGAGAAGGGTGGCCTATATGTGGGCAACCATATGTAGGTGGCACAGAATAGGGGGTAGCGACTGTTTACTAAAAACACAGGACTCTGCAAACACGTAAGTGGAAGTATAGGGTCTGACGCCTGCCCGGTGCTGGAAGGTTAACATGAGGGGTGCAAGCTCCAATTCGAAGCCCCAGTAAACGGCGGCCGTAAAACTGACGGTCCTAAGGTAGCGAAATTCCTTGTCGGGTAAGTTCCGACCCGCACGAATGGCGTAACGATTTCCCCACTGTCTCCAACATCGACTCAGCGAAATTGAATTCCCCGTGCTGATGCGGGGTACCCGCGGGTAGACGAAGAGACCCCGTGCACCTTTACTATAGCTTTACATTGATGTTAGGAATTTAATGTGCAGAATAAGTGGGAAACTTTGAAGCTAAGGCGCCAGCTTTAGTGGAGTTGACTTTGAGATACCACTCTTTACATTTTTGATATCTAACTATGCCCCATAAAATCTGGGGTTAGGACATTGTATGGTGGGTAGTTTGACTGGGGCGGTCGCCTCCTAAAGAGTAACGGAGGCGTGCGATGGTAAGCTAGAGCTGGTCAGAAATCAGCTTTTATAGTACAATGGCATAAGCTTGCCTGACTGTGAGGTCGACAGACCGAGCAGAGACGAAAGTCGGTCATAGTGATCCGGTGATTCCGTATGGAAGGGTCATCGCTCAACGGATAAAAGGTACGCCGGGGATAACAGGCTTATGGTGTCTAAGAGTTCATATCGACGACACCGTTTGGCACCTCGATGTCGACTCATCACATCCTGGGGCTGAAGTAGGTCCCAAGGGTTCGGCTGTTCGCCGATTAAAGTGATACGTGAGTTGGGTTTAGAACGTCGTGAGACAGTTCGGTTTCTATCTTCCGTGGGCGTTTGGAAATTTGAGAGGATCTGACTCTAGTACGAGAGGACCGAGTTGGACATACCTCTGGTGTACCAGTTGTTGTGCCAACAGCATCGCTGGGTAGCTAAGTATGGATAGGATAATTACTGAAAGCATCTAAGTAAGAAACCTTCCTTAAGATTAGATTTCCCCATTAGGGCCGTGAGAGACTATCACGTTGATAGGCTGGGTGTGTAAGTATGGTAACATATGTAGCTAACCAGTACTAATAGCCCGATTGATTTACTTATTTTGTAAATATATGCAGTGTTAAAACTGCAAGCTCATCTTTTTGCTTACTTGGGATTTATAGTTTAATTGGGTTGGTGGTAATAGCGGAAGTGGTACACCCAGCCTACATTTCGAACCTGGAAGTTAAGCCTTCTAGCGCTGATGGTACTTTGTCTTAAGACACGGGAGAGTAAGTCACTGCCACCCTTATTAAGCTATAAATTCCCTAAATGTCATTCAGCTTAAAGAATCTTCTTATAGCTTTTTATTGCAACGTTATATGGTCTGTTTTTCTATTAAAAGTATTAGCTTTGCTTAATTAGTTAATGATACCTTGTATTAAAATATGGAAAAATAGGTTAATACTATAAGTTATCAATCTTATTTGTAAATAGTGTTATTGCTAGAAATATCCAATCAGAACTTTTTTTGAGGAATTTTTTCAATACAGTTGGGAATTTCATCTGTATTGCAGGAGGATACATCTTTTATTAGTGTTTTTGTTTATATAATTTAGAGGACAATAGTAATAAGTAAAAGTATTATTATTTTAAGAAATAGGGTCATAATTTGATGCTTCTCTAGTAATTATTACATCATGAACATGACTTTCACGTAATCCTGCTGATGTGATATTAGTAAACTTACAGTTTTTTTTCATTTCACTTATATTCCTATTGCCTGTGTACCCCATTGCAGACCTTAGTCCACCTACTAATTGGTGTATCACTCCTGCAACTGGTCCTTTCAGAGGAACTCTTCCTTCAATTCCCTCTGGAATAAATTTATGATTATTTTCCTGGAAATAGCGACTAGCAGATCCACGCTTCATTGCTCCGACTGATCCCATGCCTCTATATGATTTGTATGCTCGTCCATTGTATATTATAATTTCTCCTGGGCTTTCATCTGTGCCAGCAAAAATGGAACCTATCATTACAACATCTGCTCCTGCTGCTATGGATTTTGCTATATCTCCAGAGTATTTTATCCCTCCATCTGCAATAACTTTGATTTTTTTGTTTTTACATGCATTTACAACATTTAAAATAGCTGAAAATTGTGGTACGCCTACCCCAGTTACAATCCTTGTTGTACAAATTGACCCTGGTCCTATACCTACTTTAACAGCATCAACTCCTGCTTCAATTAATGCTTGAGCTCCTTCTGCTGTTGCAATATTTCCTCCAATTACTTGAGAATGAGGAAATAAAGCTTTGATTTCTTTAACTGTTGTTAAGACCTTTTCAGAATGCCCATGGGCGGTATCTACAATTATTATGTCGGCATCTTCTGCGATTAGTGCTTCAGCTCTTTCTATTCCATCTTTTATTCCTGTGCCTACTGCAGCTGCAACTCGTAGTCTTGCGCCGCTGTCTTTGCAGGAATTTGGAAATTGATTAAATTTTTCTATATCTTTGACTGTAATAAGACCAACACAACAATAATTATTGTCTACTACTATGAGTCTCTCTTTTCTATACTGATGTAATAATTTTATTGCCTCTGATCGCTCTATTCCTTCTGGAACTGTGATCAAATGATCTTTAGTCATTATATCAGATACTTTACAGTCTTTATTTTCGACAAATCTTACATCACGATTTGTTAGTATTCCTACTAAAAGTTTTCCATGTTCTGTATCTGTTACTACAGGTATTCCTGAGTAACTATATTCTTGCATTATCGAGAGTGCTACTGCTAGGCTATCATCAGGGGATACTGCAATGGGATTATATACTATCCAACTTTCATACTTTTTGACTTTTCTGACTTCAAGTAACTGTATATCTATAGGTAAATTTTTATGTATGCAACCAATACCACCATGTTGTGCCAATGCTATAGCTAATTTTGCCTCTGTGACTGTATCCATTGCTGCAGAGATAATGGGAATTCTTAACTTTATTTTGTCTGTAATATAAGTTGTAACATCTGTTTCTGAAGGTAATACATCGGATGCTGATGGAATGATTAGTATGTCATCGAAAGCATAAGAAAGTTCCACTTTTTTTCCATAAAAGACTGCTTATAAAGTATATGAATTTTTGGGTATTCATGCAATAGTATTGCTAAATATAATCTCTTTAAGCGGAGAATTGCTCATTAGTAATTCGTTCTTCCAAATTATGTTCTTTATCAAATAATAACGTAACAGTAACGTCACTATCTTTCTTTATTTTTATGTTTGCAATATTTCGGAACTCTGTATAATCAGCAACTGCTGCTACAGAGCGTATTTTAGGATTAATGACGTCTATTTCTATTATAGTAGAGTTTGTTAGTATTGCTCCTCGCCATCTTCTAGGTCTGAATGAGTTGATTGCAGTTAATGATAAAACATTAGAGTTTAAGGGTAATATGGATCCACCTGCAGAAAAATTGTAAGCTGTACTACCAGCTGGTGTTGCAACTAAAACACCATCGGATACTAGCTTTTCCATTACTAATTTACTATTAATTTTTATCTGTAAATTTGTAGCTTGGTGAGTACTGCGAAATATAGATACCTCATTTATAGCAATTGCATTATGCTGTTTTTTATCAGTATCGGTAGCAACCATGTTTAATACTGTTAGTTGAGTTGGAACTGCTTGGTTGATACGATCTATAAGGTTATACTCTGAATATTGATTTAATAAAAACCCAACGGTACCGTAGTTTATTCCGTAAACAGGCACATTATTATCTTTATTAATGATGTAATTGTGTAAACTATGGAGTATAAGTCCGTCACCACCTATTACTACAAGCAAATCAATAACCGCATCTTTATTCTTTTTAATATCTATAAGGCCATACTGCTTTTCTAATGTAATAGCTACGCTCTTATCAAAAGCATCAGTAAAAACGTACCCAATGTTCTGATATTTACTCATGTGCAACTCGAATAAAGAATATTATATAACATAGTACATAAAAACTTATAAATCTAAGTCACCAAATTTGCTCATAAATTTTGCAGCCCTACTGTTTTTTTTGCTAACAGTTCTTAGATTTGGATTCCATGCTGGATGATTAAAGCAATCACTTTCTAAGTGAATTTTTATTAATTCATTTTTTTTTCCCAGAGTGGACTTCATTTTTCTTTCTTCTCCATTACTAAATATGGTTAATATATCATAGGTCTCTGGATGTATCCCTTTTTTCATTCTGTGAACCTTTTCAAATTTTGCAATATATAAGTTTACTCTTGTAGCATTTATATATGTCATTTGTCAATTATATTAAGGGCTTTTAGTGATCTATGTAAATTCTTTTGACTAATTTGTTGTAACAGTATATCATAAACGCTAGTGGGCAATTGAGGGCATGTGCGATGATTTTTATGTTCCCTGGTCAAGGGTCTCAGTTTGTATCTATGGGGAAAAATATATACGATAACTTTGCTGTTGCTCGATATGTTTTTCATGAAGTGGATGATATATTGAATAAAAAATTATCTAAAATAATGTTTGAAGGTCCTATCGAAAATTTAACTTCAACAGATAATGCACAGTTAGCATTGATGGTTGCTTCTATCGCAACATTGCGTGCTATAGAGTATATTCTAGGCAAGCCAATACATTTATTTGAGAATGTGAAGTATATGACAGGACATTCGGTAGGTGAATGTATAGCGTTATGTGCATCTGGAGCATTGACTTTGTATGAAGTTACACAGCTTTTACTTGTAAGGAGTCAGGCTATGTATGATGCAGTGCCTATAGGTTATGGAGGAATGTCTGCTTTAATAGGTGGTAACTTAAATGATGTAGAAAATGTTGTGAAAATGGCTCAAGAGTATGGGGTTTGTGAGATTGCTAATGATAATTGTGATGGTCAAGTTGTTGTTAGTGGTGTTAAAGCAGCTCTTGAAAAATTGCCAGATCTAATTAAAGATACTGGTATAAAAAAAGTTGTAAAGTTACAGGTTAGTGGGCCGTTCCATTCATCATTGATGAATTCTGCGTGTGAGAAGCTACAGGAGTTTGTTGAGGGCATTAGAGATATAAAAATGCCGTTGGTCAAGGTTGTATCTAATGTATCTGCAAGAGAATATACTGATTGTCTCACAATTAGGAGTTTAATAGCTAAACAACTGGTAAGTAGAGTTTGTTGGCGTGAGAGTATTTTGTACATTATCAAACAAGGGGGTACTCACTTTATTGAAGTAGGTGCTGGTAATACATTGTCAGGTTTGGTGAAGAGAATTAGCTCAGATGTTTCTGCAGTCAGTGTGAACACGGCAAGTTGCATAGATTCTGTAATGCAATATTTTACGGTAAATACAGGTCTTGTCGATGCGTAAGTGTATTATATGCTGGTGACTATTTTTGTGATTTTTCCTCTATAGTTTTTAATTGTATTTTCTATGCTAGTGATTCTAGCTAGAGAGTTTTTATATTACTGAAGTTGTATAGTTATTGATAATAGTCAGCATAAATCTTATGGAAAGCGAGTTTATTTACTTGCTTTATCAGAATGTAAGTACTTAGATATTCTTCTTGCTATATTACTCAGTAAAAAATAATAAAGTTGTTTGTGTCTAATGTAAGGTAATTAGTTATTATGTTTATTACTTTTGAGGGGATAGATGGTTCTGGTAAAACTACGCAATCTCGTTTGTTAGCAGAGTATTTATCTGAAATATATGGTATTAACAATGTTATATTGACTAGAGAACCTGGAGGTACTTTATTTAATGAGTCAGTACGTGACTTATTATTTCAAGCTCAAGGTTTAGATAACCTGTCAGAATTATTGTTTTTTATTGCTATGCGTAGAGAGCATTTTGCTAAAGTAATAAAACCTTCTTTAATACAAAAAAAAATAGTAATTTGTGATAGATTTATTGATTCAACGATTGCATATCAAGGTTACGGACAAGGAATTGATTGTGGGTTGATAAGCCAGTTAAATGATCTTGTTGTTGATGTTTATCCTGATATTACATTCATTATCGATGTTGATGTTAATGAGTCATTGTCTAGATCTTGTAAAAATGGATATGAATTTGCTGATTTGGAGTTTTATTATAGAGTCAAGAATAGTTTTTATGATATCGTCAAGAAGAATCCACATCGTTGTCATATGATTACTGATAAAAGTAACACTTATAATATTGATAACATTCACTTTATACACTTGAAAATAATAGAGGTATTGCAAATGGTATGAATTTGTGTAAAAATCCACACCTTATTTTTTATAATTTTTGTAGAATTTAATAGGTTTTTAATTAATTATGAGGGATGTTTTGAATAGAAAATTTTTAGCATGGTTCTTAGTCTCAATGTTTTATGCGTATCAGTATATATTGAGAGTCATGCCTAATATTATTGGCTCTATGTCTATGGAGAAATTTAAAATTAGTGCTATGGCATTCGGTCAGTTTTCTGGTTTATACTATATTGGATATACGTTGGCACATATACCGATAGGTATCTTTTTGGATAAATATGGACCTAAAATAGTATTACCAATTTGTGTAATATTAACCAGTGTTGGTTTGATACCGTTATTGGTATCAGATGTGTGGTTATTTAGCCAGATTGGAAGAATAATAACAGGTATAGGTTCAGCTGGATCTGCACTTGGTCTCTTTAAAGTTGCTAGTATGTATTATAGTAATCGATTTGTCAGGATGTCTGGGATTTCTATTATAATAGGACTATTGGGTGCAATGTATGGAGGATTACCAGTTTTATCTTTATTGAATGAATTTGGCTGGGAAACTTTCTTCATAGTATTTATTGCTGTAGGAGCTGTTATGGCGTTGTTGTTATATATATGTATGTTGCCTTGTGATAAGGTTGCTAATCTTGACAGTAATGAGAGTCTCTGTGATAAAGTTAAGTTGGTTGTATTTAATAAATACATTATTATAATTAGCTTACTTGCAGGTTTTATGGTAGGTCCTTTAGAAGGTTTTGCTGATGGATGGGTTACTTCATTTTTAAGAGCAGTTGGTAATATGGATAAAGAAACATCTAGTTTGTTACCTTCTATAATATTTATTGGTGTGTGCATTGGGGCATTTACTTTACCGTATATATTAGAGGGTAAGTCATTTGATGCTTGGAATATACTTATAATATCTGCTTTTGGTATGATGATTCCTTTTTTCACATTATACATTAGTAGTTCAAGTGTTGTGCTTGTGACAATATCGTTCTTTTTGATAGGGTTCTTTTCAGCGTATCAAATCATAGCAACGTGTAAAGTATTGAGCTATGTTAATGATAGTGTAGTTGCATTAGCTACTGCTGTAAATAACATGATAGTTATGGCTTTTGGTTATTTTTTCCATACTGCTGTATCTTGTGTGATAAGTTTGTTATGGGATGGAAAAGTTATAGATTCAGAGCCAGTATATACTAAAGCATTAATGTTAAAATCTATGTTATTTATTCCTGGTGGGTTGCTTATAGGTGCAATAGGGTTTATGTCTCTTAAGTATTTTTCTAAGGAAGAGAGCAAGTAGCATTGCTGCAGATACGATTTACAGTTATATATAATTATATGTCTATATAGATATAAATTATGTATGACTGTATGCTTTGATCTATAGAACTTATCTGTGTTAATTTTATTAATATGTTGTAGATTTTTATTATTTAAAGCGTTATAAGTTAAGAAAATTTGATTCTTAATTGTATACGCTTATAGTACAGGGTTCTATTTTGATAGTTTGTTCTAGCTTTGTACTTTGTAGCAAATCTGATATGTTAGTGTTAAATATACTATAGAAGTTATGTATAACCTTAATATGCTTTGATTTTTAAAATATGAGTGAAGGTTCAAGTTCATAATTGATAAAGCTAGTTTTACTTGTCTGTTTGTTTTATGTCCTGTACATATTATTATATAATTCATAATAGCCTAATGTATTGTTAAGATTATAGCAATCTTTGGTATATTTTTTATAGATGCATCCTAATGAAACTTTTTGTAAATCTCAATAAACTGTATACTATACTGAAATTACACAGATTGAATAGCACTAAGGTACCACTTTTTATTAGAAAGTGTTGTATCTTTCCTAAAAGTCCATGTATCCTCAATCTTATTAATTTTGGATGTACTGCCCTGTAAAACGTTATCATTACTGTCTTTTACAAAGTTTATTTGTTCAGAGATGAATTTTACTGTGATGTATGCTGTATTTCCTGAAAGATCTAGTTTTGTTATTTTGTGAGATGTTATTGATACAATGATGTCCTTATATAGTTGCCCCAGTGCTTTTCGGTTTTCTATCTCTTCCACGAATGAATTATATAAATTAGTATCTAATAACATAGACAGTATATGTACATTTCCTTCATTAAAAGCCTTTATTATAATTTCAAATGCCTTCACTGATCCATCCATGAAGTGTTTTAGCGAAAATTCTTTATCTTTCTTTTTGATGTGATTTATTGTTGATTTATCATTTTCGCTACAAGCTTCCATTACAGACTCTATATCAATATCAGTATCATCATATTCTTGTATATCTTCCATGACTATACTTATGGTTTGTGAAGTGTTACTTGTTTGTAATCCTGACATCTTTCCAAGAGAGTTGTACAAACGGAAAAAGATGAATGCTGCTAAAAATGCATATATTGCTAATTCAACCATATAATCCTAATTTTTATTGACAAAAATGTATACTGTGTGTACTCAATTATATTATAGCTTAGTGTATGTTAATCAATAATTAATTACATTATTTTTATTATTACTTGGGAGTTTGTGGGTATGTCGTGTAAGTTAAAGGTTAAGGGTCAATATATTAAGGATCTTTCATTTGAAAATCCGAATTCTCCGCAGATTTTTTTGATGATTAGTAAAACCCCACCTGAAATTAGTATTTCTGTTAATGTCAGTTCTGTAAGTCTTCCAGTAAAAACACAAGATCAGGAGAATGAACAATCTTTGGATAATAAAGTGGAGCCGTTATATGAAGTTATTCTTCAGGTTAATGCAGAAGCTCGAGTTGGTACTACAGTAGCGTTTATTTGTGAAGTTAAGTATTGTGGTGTATTTTGTATTGAAGGTTATGATGTAAGTAATATACAGGAGTTAAGTCAGGAAGAAATGAAAAAGATGTTGTTAGTTTCTGCTCCAACTATTCTATTTCCATTTGCTAGGGAGTTGATTTTTAATATCACTTCTAGAGGTGGATTTCCTCCTTTGTTGCTTAATATTGTAGATTTTGAAGCTATGTATGAATCTCAAATAAGGCAAAATGATAACAGTCAAGAATTTGTAAAGTAGATTTTTAATTTGTGAGTTAAGACAGCTTGTAGTAATTAGTTTTTAATTAGTTAAATTAATACAGGTTTTTTGTATTATGAAAGTTTTAGTAACAGGTGGACTATTCTTTTTATTTGTAGTGGCTTTCTTATTTAATTTTGCATTTTGTTCTGATAATCATAATCAGGAACTTTCTCAGAAATTTTATTCTGATACCCTTGTCAAATTAAGTGATGATATCACTGCTCAAGAGTTGTTAAATTTATTGCCTAGTGATCGTTTTATAGGTAATACAAAAGCTCCAGTTGTGATAATAGAATATGCTTCTTTTTCATGTATGCATTGTGCACATTTTACACTAAATGTATTTCCAGAATTGGAGCGTAAATACATTAGAACAGGTAAAGTGCTATACATTTTTAGAAATTTTCCTTTAGATTATATATCATTAAAAGCTGCAATGTTAGGAACATGTTATAATACTGCTAGTAGCTTTTTTACTTATACCAAAGCGGTATTTAGTTCCATAGAAGCATTGGTGACTCATTATAAGGATTTAGGGGTATTATCTAATATTGCAAAGATTAGTAACGTTAGTGATGAAAGATTTGATAAATGTATTAATGATGAAGATATAATGAATTATATTATTCAAGAGAAATTTGTTGCAAATAGGAAACTACAGGTAAATGCTACACCTGTGTTTTTTATTAATGGGAAGAAGTATGATAAACCTCATGATATTGAAAGCTTTTCTGAGACGATTGATGAATTGATTATACTACATCCAAATTATTCGTTGGTAAGGTGATAAATCTTAAATTTGAAAAACTTCTTAACCTACATGATGTTCTACAGATCTGTATATCGTTACTTTAACTGAAAGGTTTAACACATTTGTTGTTGTGTTAGGATTAGGCATTTTTTATATAAGATTTTTTATTTCAATATGCACACATGCTGTTATATATAAAACATTTGAGCTATATCGTTATAAGAAGGTAGGTTTTCAATTTGACCTATGGCTGCCAAGGTTATTTTATTATTACTTCCTAGTAAATTATTAATACAGTTTTGGATGTCTGTGACTGTAATTGTAGAGATTTGTTTTATTAACTCTTCTTTTGAAATGTATCGATTATAGTGAGAATAATAATATCCCAAGGATTCAGCCCGTGCAGTAGTACTTTCCCTTGACATGAGTATCTCAGATGTTATTTTATCTTTTGCTCTTGTTACCTCATTTTCTTGCAGGTTGGTGGTAATGTTTTTTACTTCAGAAGCTATAGTAGCAAGTAATTGACTTAGATTGCCTTTATCAGTTGCTGCATATATAGAGAAAATACCATTATCGTTATAGCTCGAGTTAAAAGATGATATGGTATAGACTAGTCCTAGTTGTTCGCGAATTTTTTGAAAAAGACGTGATGACATACCATTTCCTAATATTGAATCTAGAATTTGTATAGTATAGAATTGATCATCTTTATATGAAACACTAGGGAATCCTATAACTAGATGTACTTGTTCTAAATTCCTTATTTCCCTGTATTCTCCACTCAAGTAAATTGATTGATCTGCTGTTTTTCGTTCTGATTTTTTCATGTGAGAGAAGTACTGAGATACTAAATCAATTACTTCTTCATGTGAAATATTCCCAGCTACTGATAGTAACATGTTTCCGGCATGATAATATTCACTCATGTAAGTGTGTAAGTCTGCTTTAGACAAGTTAGTTACTGATTCTGGAGTACCTAAAATGCATTTTCCGAATATTTGGTTAGGATAAGCAGCTTCTATATACTTATCGAAAATTATGCTAGTAGGAGAATCGTTTGTTTGATATATTTCCTGTAATACCACTCCTTTTTCTTTATCTATTTCTTCCTCAGGAAATTGAGAGTTTAGTATTATATCTGCAAGAACTTCTATAGCTATTTTGATGTCTCTTTTTAGTGTTTTTACATGATAAACAGTGTGTTCTCTATCTGTATGTGCATTGAAATTTCCGCCTATATTATCAAAGATCTGTGCTATATCGAGAGCAGTACGAGTTTTAGTGCCTTTGAAAGCCATGTGTTCTAGAAAATGAGAGATGCCTGTGATAGCTTCATTCTCATATCTACTTCCAACATTTATCCAAATGTTAATAGATACAGATTCTACATGAGGCATTGTGTCAGTTATTATAGTAAAATTATTGTTAAGTTGTGTAATCTTTGGTGACATGACTTTGAATAAGAAATTAGTGTCTTAAGTTTATACAGTTAATAATATAACAGCAACAAATATATGATATAACATCAATATTTAAGAATTAAGACTTATCTGGATTCTGAAGAATTTTCATAATAATGTTTTATCACCCAATTGTAATTAAGAATATTGTCTGTGCTGATGCATAAAGTATTATCTAAATATTTTTAGAATTTTTAACAATGTATTTATGATGAAAACATTTGATTAAAAATAGTAGTTTTCAATTATATTGTTTGTTTTATAAAAACTTTAAAAGATGGGAACAATCATTACAAAGATATATGATACTACTTTTATTAAATACTAATTTTATATAATAATAGTTGACAAAGGTATTAATGATTACAAATAGGGTTATAGTAAATTTACTGGTATTGTTCTGCATTAATGCTGTGTTAGTTTAATTATTGCAATAAAAATTTGAAATCTAGTAATTTTGTGTAACTGTTTGTGATTTTTATCATAAAAAGTGAAAACTTGTGTAGTTTATTATAGTATTGATATTGCTTGTTAAATTGTAAAAAAAATGATAAAAGTAATAAGCTAGATTTCTCAGCGATAGTAGAAAGTGTATAACATTGTCAATAGATTAAGGTTTTAGTTTGCGTAAAAAAATTAAGAAAGTATTAATTTCCGGTAAAAGTGTGTGGCCAATAATAGAAGGTGGGAAGGGTATAGGTGCAAGTGACGGTAGAACTGCAGGTGCTTTTGCTGCTGCTTCTGCTGTTGGTACTTTTTCTGGGGCATGTGCTAGATTAGTTGATGATAATGGAGAACATGTTCCTTTAGTATATCGTGGAAAGACTAGATTGGAGCGTCATAATGAACTAATAAACTATAGTATTGATGCAGCAGTGAGTCAAGCTAAGATAGCTCATGAGATATCAAAAGGGTTAGGAAGAATACATATGAATGTACTGTGGGAAATGGGAGGTGTTCAGCGGGTACTTCATGGTGTGCTTGATAAAGCGCGTGGATTAATTCATGGTATTACTTGTGGTGCTGGTATGCCATATAAGTTAGCTGAGATAGCTTCCCAATATCAAGTTTATTACTATCCCATTGTTTCTTCGATGAGAGCATTTAAAATTTTATGGCAACGTTCTTATAAAAAATTTTCTAAAAAACTCCTGGGTGGAGTTGTATATGAAGATCCTTGGTTAGCTGGTGGTCATAATGGACTGAGTAATAGTGAATCTCCTGATAATCCACAAGATCCTTTTGAAAGGATTGCAGCGATTCGCGCGTACATGAATGAAGTTGGATTATCTGATGTTGTATTAATCATGGCAGGTGGTGTTTGGCATTTAAAGGATTGGGAATTATGGTTAGATAATGATCTAATTGGTCCAATAGCATTTCAATTTGGGACGAGACCTTTATTAACTCAAGAGAGTCCAATTTCTTCTGGATGGAAGAAAAAATTAGTATCTTTAAAACCTGGTGATGTTTTTTTGAATAGATTTAGCCCAACAGGCTTTTATTCTTCTGCAGTTGAAAATGAGTTTATAAAGGAATTGCAGGAACGTAATGCACGTCAGATTGCATTTGAAAATGAAATGACTGAAGAATGCAGTGCGGAGCTTTTTATTGGTGGTAGAGGTAGAAAGGTATATGTGCATCCTGAAGATAAGAAGTTGTCTGAGTCTTGGATGGCTATGGGTTATACAGATGCTTTGAAGACACCAGATAATACTTTAATATTTGTTACTCAGAGCAAATCAAGAAGCATTAGAGAAGATCAAATAAACTGTATGGGATGTTTAAGCCATTGTAAATTTAGTAATTGGAAAGATTACGGAGATTATAATACTGGTATTAAGCCAGATGTTCGTAGTTTTTGTATTCAAAAAACGTTACAAAATATTATTGCTGGGGCTGATCATGAACATGAGCTTATGTTTTCTGGTCATAATGCGTATAAGTTTGTACAAGATGAATTTTATAAAGATGGATATATTCCTACAGTCAAAGAACTTGTTGATAGGATCTTAACTGGATATTGATAATTAGTATTTTGTTTATAGTTTTTTATTATTCGACACATAAAAATCCTCTCTTGATACTTTGTAGTTTTTTTAATCTTTACTGTTTGAACAGTTTTATGCTCAGTGTAATTTATCAACATATATTTTTATTTAGATGTTTACTGGGAATGCAATAGTTTTATTATTGGCAGAAATTAATTATAAAATTTTTATATATAGTGGTATATACACATATAGTACACTACACAATGTGTAGTGTACTTAACATTGTTCTATCAAATGTTGTGAGTATCTTACAAACATATCTATTTCTAATTAATATTGTTTATTGTATATAAAGGATCCATCTTTTCTCAGGTATGTGAATAATATTGATGGGTAATATTCCACATTGCTAGGGTAGTTTTATATTAAGTGTGATGTAGATGTTTATCAGCATATATTTTTTATTTTAGTGATTGCTAAGAATACGATATAAGATTTGTGTATACATTGGAATGGGTGATACAATGGGGGTTACTGTAACTATATTTTAATATTATATTTATATAAACGTTCTAAGTGCTTTGCAAGCATGTCTACTTCTATATTAATGGTATCATTTACTTTGTTATATTGAAATGTTGTATTTTTCCAGGTATGTGGAATAATATTTACGGATAATATTTCGTTAGATATAGAATTAATAGTCAATGATACTCCATCTATGGCTATTGATCCTTTTATTATCATATATTTTAATAACGAATCTGGTATATAGAACTCCATGTTATAGGAGCTATTTACGTTAGTAATTGATATGATCTTTCCTATTCCATCAACATGTCCTTGTACAAAATGTCCATCTATCCGGTCAGTTATTCTTAAGGCTGGCTCTAAATTAATCTTTGTTCCTTCTTTCCAATATGCAGCACTAGTGATAGATAGAGTCGCATTCGAAACATCAACAAAAAAACATCTGTTATTTAATTCTACTACACTTAGGCAGATACCAGAACACCCTATAGAATCACCTATTGTTGTCTCACTTAAAAAATTATGATTAGTAGGTTCTATTGTAATTCTTTTATCGCAACCTTTTATATTATCTATTTGAGTAACAGTACCGACATTTTCTATTATGCCTTTAAACATCTTGTACCATAAATCATGGATGTGGCATTCTAGTATAATGGGTGAAAAAATGTCAATAAGAAAAAAATGTACAAAGGTTAGTATACACATAAGGGCGTATGCCAATAGATATCTAAAAGATTAATTTATTTTTTTAAAAAAATTAGTATATAATTATTTGTTAATAATATGTGTTGCTATTATTAGTATATATTAATTTTTATGTGATATTTTTTTACGAAAAAGGGTTTGTTTATATGTTAAATAATTCTAATGGTTTGATATCGTACGTTGAACGTAATCTTAGTAATTATAATACTGGTATAATGGATATAACTTTTGACTATCCTGGTGATTCTATTGATAATAATGAATCTTTCCATCGAAATTTTCATAATAGTACAGGTAAGGATGATTTCCTTGTTGTTGCTATAGTTGCATTTTATGTTCTTACTGTGGTTGTGGTAGCAGGGTTTGTATTTTGGATTCAAAATCGTGATATTATGCGTCGAAATGGTGATACAAAGCATGTTTGTTGTAGGATTCCTAGTATGTTAGAAAGAGCAGAGAATGCTTGTAGTAGTATAGAACAAGAAGTTTTTTTACCAATTATTTCAGATAATATTAAGCAGTAACAACTAATAGACGAAGGGGTAGATGTTCTGAAGTTGATTTAATTAAAGCAAGAAATGTGTGTAGTATATTATTTTTATATTGTTTAAATCTGATATATTGCTGTAGGTAATTTATCTTAAGACTTAATATGAGATTATTGTTGTAACTTGGTTTTTTATTCATTTTTCTGTAAGAGATATAATAATAGTGGTTATATGTGTTTGAAGAATTATAAATTATTATATATACATGCTAATTTTTTAAAAAAATAACTTAACTTTTTAAGCATATATTGATATACAACCTTATGTGTGCTCTACTTTTGTGCATTTTTTCATCTGTTATGCTAGAATGCTGCATCTATAATTTATAGTATAAGGTGTTTAAGCGTAAAGATATTGAAATTATTATTCAAGTAGACCACATAAGAGTTTGCAATAGAAGGATTACAATAAAACCCTTAGCTGTTTTTAAGTAGCATAAAAATAAGTGACGCTATAGGGTATTTGTTTAATGTATAATAACATGTGTTTTATAGCTAGTGTTAAGTTCAATTTATGAATTAAGGTAGTGGTGTTTTAATAGTAAATAGCAATCATGTATATATAGTTGGTAGAGATTGTTTACTAAAGGCATGGGGTTCTAAAATATGTAAGCGACTATGAAACTAATATCTGTCTGAGTATTGGAATTAACGTGGAAAATGTTAAACTCCGATTCGAAATTTCAGTGAATCACAGCTATCAAACTAACAGTCTTTTCAATTTAGTATTGATGAAAAGCCATGTAATGCGCTACTATGAATTTAAATATTGGATAGCTAAATAGTTCTAAAAAATGGGACTTATGTAATGTTAATATGAGGTAATGTCTGTAATATGTGTTGAGAGAAATATATTTTTAAATTGTAATTTTCTTATTAAAATTTTAAATTTACTTGGCTTTGTGGCTTATGTATTTATAATTTATATATGTTTATGGATGGAGTTTGAATATGTGCTTACAAGACTTGATAAGATTTATTGTGAATATATGAGTCTTTGTAATACGTGTGAAGGGTTGTTATTTTGCTAGAAGAGCATTTTAAATATTTCAGATATTATAAAATTATATTTGTTACACAGTTCATATGGAAAATAAAGTTTCAATTTTTTAAAAATTGATATTATAATTAACTATAGTGTGTTAGTTGTTTTTTCTTAGCTGCTTGAGTAGTATCATAGCTTCTATTACTTCTGATGTTAGTAATAGTGTATCCTTTTTATTGAATGATACTATAAGTACAGATAAGGGAGGGGAATAATGTTAGGTAATGCGGGTACTAATATCCTCAACAATGTTGTTAATGGTGCTAGAACCAATACTGCAAGTAGTAGTGACCCATTATCTAGTACTACAAATGCTCGGAGTTCTATAGCCCACTTTAGTATACTACTAGGTGTAACTGTATTCTTATTAGTGATGTTATGTTGTATAGTTTGTATTGGCAGATGTAGAATACGTCGTGCACATCGCAGAAATCAGATACGACATTTACGTGAGTATGGTCCTGGGCCCGATGTTCCGAATGTTGTAATAGAACTGGATGTGATACATAATGCTCAAAGTACTGAAAATCAGAATCAATGTATTGACAATAAATATGTTGTGCATAGTCGTAGTTCTCAAGAGAATGGTGGTAATAGTAGTAATCAAGTGCAATCTGTATTTAGATTACATGATGTATTTCCCGGATGATTTGTAATGAAGTTATATGTGATATTCAACTTAGTACTTCTTTATTTAATGAATTTATTTTGCTAATGTGGTATGTTATAAAACTTATAATACAATTAGAATTGTTGTTAATTAACATGAGTATACTATTATTTTATATCTTAAGGGTCAGAGGATTATTGATGAAATGATTAAGAATTTCTTATCTGATAGTTGTGTTGCTATCTATTTTTAAAATGATGGCATTTTTTACTTGCTCAACTTCACAAATACCAATACTTGCACACAGTTGCTTTATATATAGCGTTAATAAATTTTCTACTTCGCTTGGCAGTTTACCAAGCTTGTTAGTTAACTCTATATAGTAGTTATCTATATCTTCTTTTGTTTTTAGATTGCCAATTTTTTATATATCCGCATTCTTAACTCTATGTCTTTAATGTAATGCTTAGGGATCCTTATATTAATATTTATATGGTCAAGATCTTTAGGACTTTCGGTATGAATATTAAGTTCTTCTTCTAACATTTGTTGGAATAGTTCAATGCCTATATCTTTGATATTACCTGATTGTTCTTTTCCGACTAAATTGCCAAACCCTCTGATATCCATATCATATAGGGATAGAGTAAACCTGAATTTATAGAATCTATTGATTGTATTATTTCTAATTCTGTAGCAGATGTATTGGTTGCTTTTTCTGATAATATAAAATATGCAAAACCTTTTATGCTGCTACGTCCTACTCTTCCTTTTAGTTGATAGAGTTGTGCTAATCCAAATATGTCAGCATTGTGTATTATAATTGTATTGGCAAAAGAAATATCTAACTCGCATTCTATGATTGATGCAGTAAGTAATATTGTAAATTTACCATCAAAGAAATCATTCATTATTGTATCTAGTTGACTAGAAGGTGGTTGCCCATGGGCAGTATTAGTTTTAATTTCTAGCACTAATTTCTTTAGGTTATCATTAATGCTTTTTATAGTACTAATTTGTGGGCAAACATAAAATACTCTGCCTCCTCTATTATGTTTTCGTATTAAGCCTTTTATTATAGTTTCATTGTAGTATGTTGTGCCAGTTGTTACTGGCACTCTGTTGTAGTGGTGATGTTTATATAATTGTTCATTTTGTGTACCTTGAGACTTATGTATAAAACTTAACCTTATGTTTAATCTGTAGTTATACGAATTAACGAGTTAAATTCAACATATAAGTGTAAAATATTTAATTATACTACATAGATGATAGTTTTTATTAAATCTTCTACAGGTCATCTATCTTACTTTGTAAGCACAATTCTGGAAAAAGTTACAAGTAAGTATGTGCACCCGACATCACCATAGCATACGATTAGAGACATTAATTTTTGTGTTTCTTAATTTAATATTTCTCTTAAGATTTGATATACGGTATTAAATATGTAATCACCGTATTATGCTTACCTGGATGTATAAGGATGTATAATAGGTTCTTGAATCATTTCATTACTTTCTTCTATAACACGTGGAATACGACCTGCTCTAATGTCTCTATATTGCTCACATCGTATAGATACTGGTATTCTGCTTTCAGCATCAAGGTAAAAGAATTCTTGTTCCAGATCAGGGTAGCGTGTCCTCTGGTCTTTCTTACATTTTTTATTATGTACTGCACAGCATGTTTTATTATGTACTGCACAGCATAGTATTACTAGTATTAATATTATTGCTATAGTGAATAGAAATAACATTCCCTCTATAGGTAGAACCTGATTTTGTGTAGGTATTAGTGTATTAGTGGAGTTAGTAATATTGGGTAATGTTGGCATTTTCTTACTATATAAATTTAAAGACATTATAGCTAATATACGCACTATAAACCAGATAATTTTATATACTTAATACTTTATAATACCATATACCAAGTAGTGGAGGCTTACTGTGTATGTATAGAAGGTAGCACTTGTTGTAATACACATATTAACCTTATTCTTAGCAAGGCAAATGAAACATAACAAATGCTACTCAACATTATTGCTATTTGTAATAAGTATACTTACTTAGATTAATTTTACATCTTCTATTAATTAGAAATGAGTATTTTTTCACAGTAAAACTTTTTTTGTTTTTGTATAAATTGATTTACTGCTTGGTATTGCTTGCTTTTTATAAAATGTCATTGTTGGTAGTATATTATTATTCATTTATGAAGACTAGACTAATTTTAGCAATGAACTTTATGTTCATGACTTTATAAATTACTATGGATATAAATTATATTATAGCTCACTGATGAAGTATGTCTTATTTATTGCTAGCTGTTGTTTCTATTGTAGCTAGAACACAAGATTCTTACGTAGGATTTAGGATTATTGATTCTCTATTTATTTGTGGATATGCTATTTTGTAATAGTATTTATAGACTAATAATGTTATTAATATCAATAATTTAGTACTAAGGTATATATTTTCCTGTTGTCCTATTTCAATCATTGAAGTACTTGTTGTAGTATTAAGCATACTTAAGTTGGTTTGTATGTATTTAGCATGTCATATAATAGAGGATCTTGTGGTGCTCGAGTGTATTAATTGTGTTTTTTGCAACATTAAATAAATAATATGAGTTTTCAACATGTTTTGATACTCTAACATAGAGTTGGTATGTTGTTGAGCATAGGTTTTTAATATTATTTATTGTAGCCCTTTGAGTATTGGCTTGAATCATTGCATATCTATGATGCAGCTTATAATCAAGCCGAAGTTGTTGATATTCTATATAGATGAGGAGATAAATCAATGTTATTAATATTATGAAACTGAGATACATAAATATGGTTATTGATAAGTAAATACTAGGGTTTATCTCAATTTATTGTGCATTGGTAATGTTTAGCCTGTCTGTAATTTGATTATAAATATACATGATGCAGCTTATAATCAAGCTGAAGTTGTTGATACTCTATATAGATGAGGAGATAAATTAATGTTATTGATATTATGAAACTGAGATACATAAATATGGTTATTGATAAGTAAATACTAGGGTTTATCTCAATTTATTGTGCATTGGTAATGTTTAGTCTGTCTGTAATTTGATTATAAATATACATCTATTGCTGGGTTTTAATGGTTTTATGGTGTAAAAAATATTTCTTTGAAAAAGGCTTAACTTACATTTATCAGATCAGTGAGATGTTTTATATTGGTTGTGATAAGTGTTGTAATTATCATGTCATATATTGGAAGATAAATCATTTATTATATCAAGTCATAGAACGTAAATTTTTTATTGTTTATAATGGAATTTAATGTTTCTGCGTATAAAAAGCAGGACTGAATATCATGCTCATCTGTAATTGTAAGTATTAGTAGTCTGACATATTTTGATTGAGTACATAAAATAGTTATATTGTTAAAATATTTTTTATGTAATTTAAAGAATGGTTAAGTCAGGTGTGCTGATGGTACCTAATTAAAATAAATTTACTGATAAAGTTTTTGAAAGGAGAGAGCATGGTTTTTTGATTATACTTGCTTTCGGTGTTGATGTAGTGAATATTAGGTGCTATTCTTGATTGAGTTTTTTGTATATGTTACAGGGAAGTGAATTGAATAAAGTTGTCATTTATACTGATGGGGCATGTTCTGGTAACCCTGGTCCTGGAGGATGGGCAGCAGTTTTATTGTTTGGTAAAAATGAAAAAATAATCTGTGGAAATAATTCTAATACTACCAATAATAGGATGGAGCTTACGGCAGTTATTGAAGCTTTAAAATTGTTAAGAGTAGTATATGATGTTGATTTATATACTGATAGTGTGTATGTTAAGGATGGTATTACGTTGTGGATCAAAAAATGGAAGATTAATGGGTGGAAAACTGCTAGTAAGATGCCGGTGAAAAATTTGGAATTATGGTTGGAATTAGATAATCTTGCGAATTTTCATAAAGTTACGTGGTATTGGGTTAAAGCTCATGCAGGAAATTTGTATAATCAAAAAGCAGATATGCTTGCACGTAGTCAGATTGTTGGGTGAGTTTTTATTGTGTTCTTATATTTGCAATTTAGTAGGTAAATGTATCTTGTAAATAGTATTGTAGATAATACTGCTGTATATTAATTTAGTGTTCATTATGCTAAAAAAAAAAATTATAAAATTATTCTTCACACTGATGATCTCTATAATGTGTGGTATATCTTACCTGTATATTCATGATAAAGATGTTATAGAGATTAATGCAAAATTTTTAAATTTTTATATAAAGCATAAACTTACTACGGTTTTTCCTGATTCAGAGATAGATATAGGTAGTACTACATTAGCCTGGCAGAATAAGAGTGAAAATTTTGTCTTGTCGTCACAGGATCTTACCATTAAAAATACCAAACTTGGGGCAACTATCACAATACCTAAATTCTTATTATATTCTAGAGTTGGGATATTGTTTTTATGGGGAAATTGTGATTTTTCTTATATTGATATTCCTAAAGTCCGTGTTGAGTTCTATGATATTCAAAAAAAATTTGAAATAAGCCCTGTAAACAATTCTGTACAGATTCTCAGGGATATGATGCTGAAAGCAATAAAGTTGGATATAGCGGTGTTTATTAGGAACGCTGTTATTGCTAAAAGTGATAAAGAAGATTTGGTGATAAAACAACTTAATGTAAAAGTGAATAAGGGATATGATAAAAATACTATTGATTTCAATGTACAGAATGATAATTCTTTTATCAGTATGAGAGTGCATGAACATTATAAAGGTATAATGTCCTTTGAGATATCATATGGTAATTTTAGTACTAAGATATTGGGATATTTAGGTAATTTAAATGCGCAACTTCCACTATATGAGAATTTGAATCTTAGTGGTGATGTTGTTCTAAGAATTAATGAAGATGGTGAGGTTACATATGGTGGTGTAAATGTTCAAAATATTAAAGGGCATATCCCTTGTGTTTCTTCTCATAAATGCTACATCCATGATTTTAGAATGAGATTGGTATATCAAAATGATGTTCTGTCGGTGAAAAATTTTTCCTTGTTGCTAGATCAAAGTAAAATAATTGCAACAGGAGTAGTTGATAATGAAAATGTAAACTTAAACTTTAACATTGATGTTGTATCACCAAAAACACTGTGTAACTACTGGTTTGTTAATTTGTATCCTGATTTAAATCATTGGTATTGTACTAATGTTACAGAAGGAAAAATGAGTGATATTAGACTTCAAATCAAAGGGAAACGTAATGAAATTTTCGTTCATGATGATCTATCAAGTTATAATGTTAGTGCAGATATAGAAAATGTTTCAATAAAATTTAATGATAATTTTGATCCAGTACGTATAGTGCATGGTAGATTATATTTACGTGATAATCAATTTTTTATTACTTCTGATAACTCAGATTTTAAAGGCATGATTGTTCAAGGTGGGGTATTAAAAATAGAAAATTTGAAAGATGTAAATGCAGTAATGAGTATTAGTGGTAGTTCTGTGGGTAATGTAAAACAGTTATATGGAGCCGTGAATAAGGAACAATTTATACCATTAGATGATAACAAAATTTTTGGTGATTGTCATACTAGCTTTGATTTTAAGATATTTAATTTGCTGAATGATAGTGTTGTAGATTATGAATCTTATATACATACGCAGGTTGAATCTTTTAAAGCCGATGGTATTTTAGATATTTTTGATGTTTATGATGCAAATGTTGACATTACGTTACATGATAACGATGTGAAAATAGATACTCAGGGTTATATGAATGGTTATCCTATGTTTTTAAAAGTGGATAGAAATTTACAGGATAATTATAAGTTTCACTATGAATTTGCAGGGTATATTTCAGCTGAAAATATGAAGGAATTAAAAGTTTTTAGATGTGAAAATTGTTCAGGGGTAATGAAATCGAATCTGCAATGGGATATTAATGACGATAATACAATTATTGCTGGGGATATTGACATTTCTCGGTTGAAAATTCACGTTAATGGATTGCCAAGGGATAGTTTTGATGGTGTAGTGAAATTTTCTGCTTCGTTTAAGGACAAAGATGAGGTCAAGATAGATAATGCATCTATAATTGGTGAAGGTATAGACATAGAATTAAATGGTAAAGCAGGCAATAATATAGAATTAATGTTAAATAAGATAAGGTTAAAAAATACAGATATTAAAGCTGAATTAAAACGAGATAGTGATTCTATTACAATAAAAATATTTGGTAAATCTTTGGATTTAAGCACTATTGATTTTTTTGAGATAATGAAAAGGCAATCTCAGATTAAGCAAACTAAGGTTGATGTTAATGTAGATCGCGTTATAATGAAAAATAATGTTGTAACTAGTAATGTAGATTTTAAGTTAGATTATTATGATGATGTTTGTCCTAATGTTAAGTTAACAGGAAATTTTTTAGACAATAGTAATTTTAATGTAGAGTATGGCCCTATTGGGCTAGAGATCAGTACTAATAATGCAGGAGAGCTTCTTCGTGCAATGGATATTTTGAAAGTTATAAATAAAGGAAAATTATCTTTCTATATGTATCCAGTAAAAACTAGTGAAGTGACTTCTGGTATGTTTTCATTAACAAATTTTCATATTGTCAATGCTTCTATTTTGGCTCAAATATTAACATTGTCTTCACTAAAGGGGGTTGTTAATACGTTAAATGGTAAAGGAATATACTTTAATACATTGAATGTACCATTCATTTATCAAGATGATTTAGTAAATATAAATGAGTCTTGGGCAGAAGGTTCTGAGTTAGGTATTAGTTTAGGTGGAGAAATTGATGTCAATATGAAAATGTTTAATATAAAAGGACAGATAATTCCTGCATATGTAATTAATAAAATCATATGGCAAACTCCAATTATCGGTAAATTATTAACCGGAGGACAAAGTCGAGGTGTTATTGCTATAGATTATAAAGTAAAAGGCACGGATAAAGATCATGATTTATCAGTTAATTTAATGTCTATTTTAACCCCTAATTTATTAAAAAGAGTGTTGAAAGTATTTGATAGTAAGTTAATAAAGAAAGAGCATGTGAAGAAAAAATCTAATAAAGTAGAAGTAGATGAAAATCAAGTAAGTATGGTATCATGAAGAGTTATATTTGTTAAAATCCATACAAGGTTGATAGTAGATTTTGTTTGGGGTGAAAAAATGTTAATTTAGTGGTCCCTGTAAATAGGTTAGAGACTCCTGAATGCAATTTCATTTGTTCTAATTGGTAGTCAACAACAGGTAACGTATTATACAATAAAGCCAGATCCAGATTAGAGTCGATCTTAAAATGTTATCTATCTTGATTCAGCTTATAATCACTGTTAATCTTTCTATAGGTATATTTAGTTGATTATATACTAAAACTACTGTTGCAGAATTTTAATATGTTACGTAATCTTAAAAAGACATATTGTTAGATTTTATGATAATTAAGCAATTGATGTTGTAAAAGTATTGATCATGATAATTTTATGAATGCAAGGGATTTGTAAAATTGATACATCTGTTTTTATATATAATTAAGTATAATTTTTAGGATATTTGGTAATAGATTTATAAAAATAAATTAAATATAAGTGAAAAATAAGATTGACTATTGTATGACTACTATTGATCGTATTTAATTTATGATATTAGGAATTTGTATATTGCATCTTTTTGTGCCTAATATATAATTTATTATGCCTGTGGTTACTGTATTTTAGTTACTAGCTAATAAAAAGGAAATTTAATGAGTGAGGGCTCTGCTGCTAAAGTTAAGTATTCTAGAGTTTTACTAAAAGTATCTGGTGAAGCGTTAATGGGAGAAAAAGGCTTTGGGTGTGATATGGAAGTTCTGGATAAGTTGTCTCATGATCTCAGAGAAGTGCATAGCTTTGGAGTGCAGCTATGTCTGGTTGTAGGTGGTGGTAATATATTCCGTGGTGCATCAGCTTCAGCATCTTTTGGATTTGAAAGAGCTAGTAATGACTATATAGGGATGTTAGCTACTATGATGAATGCTTTATCTTTACAAAATGCTTTAGAGAAAGTAAATGTTCAGTCTAGGGTTTTATCGGCAATCCCTATTACTGCTGTATGTGAAACATATATTAGAAGGCGTGCTATACGTCATTTAGAGAAAGGAAGAGTAGTTATATGTGCTGCTGGAGTGGGTAGCCCATTCTTTACTACAGATACTGCAGCTGCATTACGTGGTATAGAAATGGGTTGTGATGCTATATTTAAAGGTACACAGGTTGATGGAGTGTATTCAGATGATCCTAAAAAAATTACTGATGCAGTAAGGTATGACAAAATTTCTTATCGTGATTTATTATCGTTGGACCTGAAAATTATGGATGTTGCTGCTGTGTCTTTGGCTCGAGAACATTCAATACCTATCATTGTGTTTAATCTAGGTAAGCATGGTAGTTTTGCGGATATAATTTGTGGAAACGGTTTGTATACAACAATATGTAATTGAATAAAAATGTTGGGATGAGTAAATGATAAGTGAAGTAAAGCAAGATGCTAAGAATAGGATGGAAAAGACTTTATCTGTATATTTAAGTGATATTGATGGTATTAGAACGGGGAGAGCAAGAACTTCGGTTTTGGATGGAATTGTTGTTGAAACTTATGGAGGGCGTGTAAAGTTAAATACCATATCAAGTATATCTGTATCTGATAATAAAACATTGATGGTTAAGGTATGGGATTCTAATAATATAGGGGCTATAAAAACTGCAATTGTGAATTCAAATCTTGGATTTGGTTTTTCTTGTGAAGCAACAACAATTCGTTTAACTGTTCCAGATATGACACAAGATATGAGAAAAAACTTAGTTAAGTTATTAGGTAAGATTTCTGAAGACTGTAGAGTTTCTATTCGGAATATACGTAGAGATATTATGGATAAGTTAAAGGTAATGCAGGATAATAAAGAGATTTCTGAAGATAATTTACGTGTAGCTGGAGTGGAAATACAAAAGATTACAGATGATGCTATGAAAAAAATAAATGATGCTTTTACCTCAAAAGAGAAAGAATTATTACATGTTTAACTCTAATTGTAATCTTGAAAAGTACCTTTTATTTCTAATAATTTGTTCTATATGTAGTTCATAATAACAGCTTCTGTTTACTGTTGAGCTCTATTCTTATTGCTTAATTTTTGCAATAATGCACCTGATACGTACGTAACTTTAGATGCAAAAATCCATGTTTTACACTTTAATAAATCCTGATGTAATTTATATATGTAGTTCTTACTATATTCAAGTTCTTTCATAACGCCTTTCTATTTGAGGAGATAGAGTATGATTTATGTTGCTGATGAGCTCTTTATTTATAATTTATATTTAATTTTTTACATAAATTGAACTGTATAATGTTGTAGGTTTATTAGTATAACTTTGTTTATATAGTGAGTAAGGTATATGCTTTTAAAATTGATATGTTAATAATGTAGGTTTATCTAATGTTATATAAAAATGATGTATTTGATGGTTTTTGCATACAAATGCAATATCCTAATCTTTATCAAATTGATTTGCATGACAAAGGTAAATAAAATGTGTTTGGGTTTTTTATAATTTTAGTTAACATTGTACTGAGTTATATTTATAGTATAATTAGTTACTTTATATTAAAAAGTATCTTGGTAAGTTTAACAATATTTGGTTAGAACAATGGTAAGTGATAATTTATTTGTAAGGTCATTGTCTTCTGTATTCATCTGTGCTGTTGTATCCTTATCTTTATATTTTGGAGAAATTACCTTTTATATTTTGTGTTTCTTTCTTACTGTGGTTTCTTCTGTTGAATTGTTGAATATTATGCAGTGTAGAAGGTTATATTTATATTATGTTCCTGCGTTTTTTATTGTAATAATACCTTATGCATCTTTAGTATATATTTATAATTTATTGAATGGGGAAATAATCCTGATATGGTTAATTGCTGTTGTTTGGGGAACAGATATAGCTGCATACTTTGTTGGTAAGAATATTGGTGAGAAAAAAATAATCCCGATGATTAGCCCTAATAAAACATGGGCAGGATTGTTTGGAGGTGTAGTTGCTGGGGCATTTATTAGTGTTATTGTATCAATAATTTTTGGGATATTTTTTGTGTTTCATGCATTTATTGCAGGTATTCTTGTAGCGGTTATTGCTCAAGTTGGTGATATTACAGAATCTTGTATAAAACGCTTATGTAAAGTGAAGGATAGTGGAGCTCTCATTCCTGGACATGGGGGGGTTCTTGATCGCATGGATAGTTTTATTTTCACTGCACCATTAGTTGCTTATTATGTTCAAAAGTTCTCTAAATTTTTTCTGACATAACAGATAGTAGAAAGTTGTTTTAATCTATTTATTTTAGATTTTTAAGCATAATTTTTCTAATCAAAATGGTTAATATTACGTCTGATATATCAAAATGTAGTAACTTATTATCTGTTTTTCCTGTGCACTGTTAATATTGCAGTGTTTTACATAACAAGTTTAATTTCATTTAATTAGTAATCGTCGAAAATATAAGAAGAATTCTATAAATTTTTCTTATATGTAGTTAATTTCTTAAATAGATTTCTAGTATTTATCATTAATATGTGTTATTTAATTAATAATAATTATTTAATTTTTAATAATATAAATTTATTTAGGAGGTTCTAATGCGTGATATATCTAATCTTTTATATTTCTATTATTATTCGAAATTGGGGGAGATATCTGGAAAGCTATACAGTGCGCATTGTAAAAAGTTAGAAGAAAATCCACAGCTGTATAAACCATTTACTTTGAGTGAAGGGGCATTGATAAGACTTGCTAGTTATGCTTGTGATGGTTTAAGTGAACCGGATGTAATGGAACGTGTAAATTTGGATGGGGATATTGTAGAAGCTATAAAATCTAAAGTGGCTAGTATGGTAGATTTTTTAATTAAGGTGTATAATAATATGATTGATATGCGTATTCATCCTGACCGAAATAACAGCTTAGTGTTTGCTACAGAATTATTATTATATAGGATCAAAGAGACTTCAAGTACGGTAAGATATTTGTGTCAGAAGTTAATAAGGTATAGCAATGTAATAATGAGAGATGATTTTATATATGTATGTCTTGCTGTTCATAATCTTGATTTTTTTTCTTATAATATACAGGAATGTGCTAACGACATAAATTCTGCACTATTAGCATCGTGTAGGTCAACTAATACAATGAATATTCCTGTTACAAAAGAGTCAAAAATATCAAGTTGCCGTATATTAGAGGGCATGGATTCTGATAAGAATCGTTACTTGTGTGATTTGAAAAATAAAGTTGTATCTGACTTAGTTCCGCTACATGAAAGTTCCATTGCTGAGTTGGGACGTAGATATGAATATGATATGTCACTTTTATTCCAGTCTGTGATGATATCTATTCAAGATTATGGACAATCTTTTTCTAAAGGATCAAGATTGGTTATATTAAGTTCTGGAAAAATATCTTTTATTAATGATTTTACAAATGACTCTATCTTGTATAATCGATCAATCGACTATTTGGCTGTAGGTGGTCTTCCTATTTACAGGATTTCTTCTAATATGGTTTTAGATGACCGAGAAGCCCAAGATAAGATAACTATTTTATCTAGTAGTGATGATGAAGAATTAATAACTCCTGTAAGGGCCGTTGTAAGTAAAGGAAAGTGATATATTGATGAGATAACTGTAAATATCTCTATACAGTGTGGTTAGTAATTTATTCAATTGCTAAAAATTATGTATGAAATTTTAGTCTTTTATTTTTATATGTCTTCAAACCTATAAGTATTTTATAATCCTATGTTACTGGAAAAGTATGTCTTTTTTTATGAATTGTTACTAAATTACTGTGTATTGATAAATAATATTATTAATTTTTGTAGAATTGTTTTAACATATTTAATAAATATAATTATATGTTGTTAATGCTATTTTGGTAAAGTTATTAATATGTAGAATATAATGTAGTATTTTTTATATTGGTGAAAACTTTTTTACAAGCTTATATTCCTTGAATTTATTAGTTGCTTTATTGAAAATTACTTGATTTATACTGTATGCTTATAGGAATCTTTAGCATGCAAACTATAACTAATCTGCTGTAATTATTGGTATATGGATAGTTAGATAAAGTGGTTCTAGAGAATTATGTGATTATCATTATTGCAAGCTAGTAATGTATATAGTATTTAATTGTCAAATTAATGATAGTTATGAAACAATGATACATTTTTTATTCTGCTTGTGTTATCTCAAGTAGTAAATATGTTCAAGATTTTACTAATCTTAATTACAACGTTGTAAGTAAAACTATCTGTACTGTATCATTTATTATTAATAATTTGGTAAAACTGAATCATCTTGAAAGTTGTGCTGAATATCTTGGTGTTGAATTGTTTATGAATGGATGAAATGTATGAATAATATTTGTAATGATTTGATAAGGTTCTCATAAGTCCAAGATTTATGGTTTGGATACTGCTGAATAATATAAGGTTTTATATCAAGCAGATAGAGAGATGTATAAATTTATATTATCCAATTAAAAAATCGTGATAAACAAAATATTACCAATCCAGAGAATTATTATGTGTTCCCGTCAATGTAGGAAATTATGATTTAGGTGTTTATGTTGAGTTTGTGATAACCAGGTAAAGAATAATATATCTCTATTGTTAGTAGACTCATTTTAATGGAGTGAAAGCAGGGTATGGTTATTCATATGAGAATCTGATTAGTAGAAGAATATAGAGTATTTTTTTGGTCCATAGTTAGTTCTTGATAACGTAAAAGGCTAACATTCATTGATAATTTGAGAGAAATACTAGTTTATTGAAGATTTTCTTGAAAAAGAAAAATCACTACTTTTTGTGCTATATGCATAAATCAACTTATGATGATTTTTTATATTAAAAAATTTTTTCAAGTTAAAAAAAAGTAGAAGAGTATATAAACATTGGCTTTTAAAGCTCTTAATTAAAATATAACTTAATTGTTGTTGTATAGTATTTTTCTAATTTTGTCGTGCAATTTTAAATAAAATTCTTATAATATAGAGTTTATTAAAAAATAAATGAAGTTCTTAAATTTTACAATATATTTTAGTATGATTGCTAATATGAACAATTTTAATAAATTTACAAGCTATTGCCTGAAGCCAGTGATTAGGTTAAGGAGTAAGAAATTATATAATAGTTTAGTTGCTATGATTATTAATAATTCCGTCCAGTGTGATTTAGATGTTCTGACAAAATCATTAATGTGGCTTATTGATAGTGCACATAATATTTTGAATAATCCAAATTTAATAGGTCGGGTAGGTCTAAATACTGAAATAATAGAACAAATAAAATCTTTATCATACTCTATTGTATCTGAGTGGGTTAGTGCCGTTGATGAGTTTGTAGGTAATAGTACTACTAATAATCGTTTGGCTCTGAATTTATTTAGAAAGTTATTGTTAAGCACTACATTATCTTTATGTACAATTAAGATTAATTGTAGGTTATTGATGGAGAATAGTGATTGTTCTTTAAGGGATTTCTTATTGATGGTATCTGCTGTTGATATGGTAAGGTTATTTTCTAGAATAGTGAATGACCGTATTACTTGTAAAATCACAGAGTGTATCTCTGTACTTATGATATCTTCTAATGTATCTATGGATTCTTTATTAAGTATCGACAATATATCTACTAATAGGGGTTTAATACATTGTTGTTAATGTAAAAAAGATATTAATTTGTTGTATTACTAGTATATTAGTGAGTTATAATACCTTATTATTTTTGATATTTATATATTTATAGTTCGTATCTTTCTATAGGTGATACTTTATAAGTGTTTGATTTGTAGTTAATACTTCTGTCTTACTATTGAAAATTGAGTTAGCATCTTTTATTTGAGAAAAAATTGTTAATTTAATCAATGATTAGCAATTTTCTAGTTACAAAAAGTTAATAAAAGAAATGTAGATATTATTGTAAGAGGTTGTAATTAATATAAGTGATTTGTAATTTTTAGTATTTAATAAACAAAACTAACTAGCAATTTACTATCTATTTGTGTCTTATATGTTGATTAATAATAATGATATGTGTGACGTTATACTTATCGTTTAGGTAATCTAGATTTATAAGGGTAGCCTTTTCTGGAGTAGATAGAATATTCATTTTAAAGAATGGTTAGATAATATTTGGGTTAAGTTAATTGATGTTATTACTAAGTGTTGAAGATAATGTGAATTTTTCTGAAGAGATTGAGCTGTAAGTTGTGTAATGTAACTATAGTGTCAGTGCTGTTTTAGTAGAAGGGTAGATAAAAGAAATATCTTATTAAAGTTTCTATTAAAATATGACATGAAGATGACTAATATTGATATTATTAATTTTTTATGTATTTTACTGGATGGAGATAAATAGGAAAAACAATGTTTTGTATTGTTGATTTTGGTTGTACTTTTTCTTATACAAAAAAATGAATCAGTTTTTCTATTTTACGTAAATTTAAAAGACTATGTATTGAAACAGCAAGATGAATATTAGTCAAAATGAATTAAATAATGTAATAAATATGGATTAAGATGTACTGGTGATGTAAGCCTAAGATTTCCTTATACAGCGGACTTATTGTGAATACATTAGGTAATATTGAAAGAATATATGATGATGTTTGGTATAATTGTAATTTGAAGTGTATTGTAGGCTTAATCCTGTAGTTGATAAGATATTTGAAAGTTGTGATTATCTATTATTGGTATGATTCGATTATTAGTTTTATTGATGAAATTGAAAAGTGCAGGGTGTTTTTGGAAAGATTGTATAAAGATAGTTCTTCTTCCATGAAATTTGAAGTAGAAGAATTCTATAATTAGGTGGATTCGATTTCTCATGATTGAAGGTAATTTTGTGGCCCGGAGAAGTTACTGGAAAAGATTTTTAAATTAATTATCTAACTTCTATAGGGGGGGCTTATGACTTTATACTCTAGTGTGGGAATTACTCTGTGTGATATGGTTTTTATTACCTTTCAAAATTTGATGTGTACTGGCTAATATGAAAAAATTTAGTGCATATGTTTCAGGTCCAGAAATTACGTAGTTATTCTATAAATGGATCCACAAATTTAAGTGTGTATATTTATCTTAAACATGTGCAATTTCTATGAAAAAGTAAAACTTTGGGGAAAGAGATTTATAAAAATATGAATATAGTTATATAACTTGCTCATGTTTTGTGATTATTGTGGGTAAGGACATCAGTAGTTAATGTTTTAAAATTAAGGATTATAGTTACTGTATTCTATCACTTGTGTGGTATAGTTTTTGTGGTTTTTAAAATATTTTTAATTAGGTCTTTTTATTACTAATGGTTGTTGTTGTGGTATATATCTAGTACTGAACTAAGAAAAAAAGTGAATTATTGTATGAAAGTAATCTAGTAGGATGTAGTACTAATATTGTAAATATAGGGTATAAAATACATCAGTGGACCATATTTATTTACGATATATAACTGTTATTAGTTACAAATTGTAGTGCTTAATAACAGATCAATGGTATATATGGTTAGTATTTTAGGGTAATATGGCTTTATAATAGCTTGTTGTGTAATAATCTCTGTAACAAGGTATTTTTTGTTAATTTTTATTTAATGTCGTTGGTTAATATATTAACTATATTTTCATTTAGTATAGTTATTAATAATTGTAGTGTGTAAGTTTCATGCTATTAACTTATGAGTTTGTATCATGAAATATAGAATTTATTTAGCTATAGCTATAGCTAGTATTTTAACATCTATTATTTTTGCTTTAGTATTGCATAATATATTGAGTACGTATAGAAATTTTAAAGGGGAACTAGATAGAGTTAATACGTTATCTAAGTGTATGGTTGGTATTTCTAATCGCGATTTGCATAATTCTATTATTTGTAATTTTAAGGGGAAATTAAAACAGCAGTTAAAAGATTTTTGTGATAAAAATGGGGTTGAGTCTATAGAGGCTGAATCTGCTCAATATGGTGTTTTAATGGTTAAGATTGGTTTTGATTATGTACAACATCGAATGTCTAATTTAATAAACAGAGATCTGAATAATGATGATATTCATAAGAAAATATTACTGTTAGATAATATTATTTCTCAATCTAAAGAATCAATATTTATGGTCAGTAAATACCAACACGCTTTAGTAAAATGTGAATTACAAAATATACCATACATACGTGTTTTATTAGAGAATGTTTTTAATTTAGTAAAGGATATAGAAATAGATCAAATTGATTTAATGAAGGTGTATCATGTAAAATTAGACCATGGTTTGGCTTTTATTACTAAAGGGCTTAGCTTTGTTATGAAGGATATTAAAGTACTAAATGGGTTTTATAGTGATACTGAGCTATATTATGATGGATTTTTTTATGATGAAGATTATACTACTTTTTCTACTATATCTTTAAGTGATATTGAAAGATGTTCGTATGAAAATGTAGATTTTTTGGAATATTAACTTGTTTTAAGAGCTATTGATATGACTTTGGTGGGTTTTGATAATCATATTTAATGTAAGGATTTATATTATTACGCATTATTTTTGTAGAAGATATTAATATGGGTATATATGTATATAATTTAGAAGAAGCTAAGTAGGATATGTTGAATCAAATTATTATAGTTAATTAAGAATTACTTATGTAATAGATTGTTGTTTGTAGTTTTATATGGTGACTCTTGTGGTTTTTATTATCAACCATGATCTACATTGTGAGACAGTAACAAGTTTATGGATAAGGGTGTTGATTATATTAAGAAACGGAGTTGAGGTTTAGGATGTGTGGATCTAGGAGTAGTACAATCAAGCAACAGAAAGGTGTTTTATGGTATTCATAAGACATGATAAAGAAAAGTTCTTTTCTATATACAATAGGTAAATTTTAGTTTTATGTAAGTATAGAAAGTATTTTGAACTTTATTAACATAACATGTGTAAGTAGTAAGAGTGGAAAATAGAATGAAAACCAGATTCTAAAAGTTTATTACTAAGATGTAAGTAGGTTTACAACATTTTACATGAGCCATGGTATAATAAATATTCTAAGATTTTTGTCTTATAAAATGAAATTCTGGATTTTTGTAGTGCGTTAATTTTTGGATTTTATAGTTGATTAACATTTATTGTGTTATGGCAAGGTTTATAAAAAAGCTGTATTTCAAGTGCATAGCTTTTAGAGTTTTCATAGACTAACTTTGTGCTAAAAGTACATATATAATTGTTGACGTTAATCTATATTATATATGAAAGTGTGGCTTGTCTTATATTTTCGTATTCATTACTATGTATAGGAGTGTGCATAGTTTCTTTAAATCATTAATAATTTAAATTTATATCAAATGTTATGACCTTATGGCTTTTTCAAATATGTTTCTTGTCTTTCTTATTCTTAAGAAGTTAAAGAAAAAGCTTAAAGATTTTGTTATATGAATATCGTATAGAATTTAATAATAAATCTATTAGATGAATATTTTAATGAGTTAGAGTAATCTGAGTAGTACATAGATCAACTACCTAATTGTAAAGAAGATGTTGCTGACATGGGTTTTAATATGGAGGGTCAATATTTGTGTGTACTGAATTCTAAATAAAGGTATTAATTACAAAACTTGTCATATTTTATATTGAGAATATTAATGAGTTAATAGAATTTTTAATAAAAATTTTATTTTCTTACATAAGATATCAAAATACTTAGTTGATTTACTATTAAAATCTTATATAATTATCAAGTATAAGTTAATTTTTTAATAATTTTAATCAGTTGATGTATTTGAGAAATTTAGAACCTGGTAACTTATGTGTATGAGATACGTTTTATTGCTCGCGCAAAAATGAAAGCGTATATGATAGGTCTATACCAAAATGGTAAAGAGTTAAGTGAAGATGAGGTTAGTGAGTTAAAAGATTGCGAGTATGGACAGAGCCAAGTAGTAGAAATGATGAATATAGTATGAGATATGATACAGAATGCTTAGTATAACGTGCTATTAGATGTGTTGAATATAAAATGGACTACCATTTGGACAATTATTTGTTGTTAAGTTCTAAAGGGGGAAAGAGAGTTCTGTGTCGTATAAGGTCAGCTTTTGAAATGTTTAAAAATAGTATGGAAGCTATTAGGCAAGAAGGGAAAAAAGCACTTACTACTTTGACAAACACTGAAGAGTCAAAAGATGTACAAGTTGAGAAGGTATAGGCTGCTTTGAGGCTTGTTGTATTACATAAAATAGATATTTTAATTAAAGGAAATTATAATGGAAAAAAATAAAATACGTATGGTTATTGGATTAAGTATTGGTCTAATTATAGTGATGCTATGGATTGTTGGTGTAATATGTACTTATATCTCTATAAAAAAAGCTTATGGATCTACTAGAGAAGAAATACGTAATGGTTTTAGAAAGAAACTTAAAGAAGTCAATCCATCATATGGTGAGGATTTATACAAAGTTACTTATGCAGTGTGTTTTCTGTTAAGTCAATTTCAGTCTTGGGAAAGTATAAGACCTGATAGCGATAAGGCTGATCAGGGAGTAGATAATATATCTATTGCGATTCTTTTATTGCAGTCAATAAAGATATATCAAAGTAACAAAGAATTAACTGAACTTCAAAGGGATGCATTGAAAGAAGCAGGATTTGATGAAGCAGCATTTAATAAATATTCTAAAGATGAGATAAAGAAGATAGCATTTGAATTAGTAAGATCTTCTCTTGTTCATGGGATTGAAGTCATGGGTCTTGGGTTTGGAGGTATATTGAAGTTTTTTAGTATGTATGCAACCTTTGACCTTTTTAAGAGCGGTATGGAGGCTATTGATAGACAAACAGTACTAAAAGAGATAGTTAGCCCAACAGATCCTTCATTGGAGGTAATGAATAATGAAGTTCAAGATTCACTATTCCCAAGAACCAGGACTTGATAAATGTTCTAAAGATGTTGAGAAGAATTCTATATCTGAATTAGTAAGATCTTCTCTGGGGGATTGGATTCCTGAGTCTGAAGATATATTAAGGTTTTTATAATAGAAGAACCAAAAGATGTACAAGTTGAGAAGGTAGCGGCTGCTCTGAGGCTTGTTGTATTACATAAAATAGATATTTTAATTAAAGGAAATTATAATGGTAAAAAATAAAATAAATATGGTTATTGGATTAGCTATTATTCTAAGTGTAGCAATGATAGTGATGATTTCATTGATTGCTTCTATGGCATGGGGTTTTTATGCACTAAGTGATTGTGCCGTTGCAGAAAAAATTTGTGTACGTACTCAAGAAAAAGTAGTTTATGATCTTAGAGAGGGTGATTTTGAAGCATATGATCCATCATATATGGATGATTTACAAAAAATTACTTCTGCAACGCGTGCTCTGTTCGATCATTTTCAGTCTTTGAGAAGCATAGAATCTGGTAACCGTGATGTTGAGTGTGGAGCAAGGGCTATGTCTGATGCGATTCTTTTATTACGTGTAATAAATATATATCAAAATGGCAACAAAGTAACTGAACCTGAAGTGAATAGATTAAAAAAATTAGGATTTTATGAAAGTTCTGAAGATGAGATAAAGGATAAAATATCTGAATTAGTACAAACTTCTTTTTCTTGTGGGATTAGATGCGTATGTTATGGGCTTGGAAATATGAAGAGTCTTGTTGTTCTGTATGCAAACCTTGACTTTTTTAATAGAGGTATGCAGGCTATTAATAGACAAACAGAAGCATCAAGAGAGACAGTTAGCCCAACAGTTCCTTCATTGGAGGTAATGAATAATGCTGCAGTTCAAGCTTTACTATTCCTAAGAACCAGGACTTGATAAATGTTCTAAAGATGTTGAGAAGAATTCTATATCTGAATTAGTAAGATCTTCTCTTGCTTGGGGGATTGGATTCCTGAGTCTGAAGATATATTAAGGTTTTATAATAGAAGAACCAAAAGATGTACAAGTTGAGAAGGTAGCGGCTGCTCTGAGGCTTGTTGTATTACATAAAATAGATATTTTAATTAAAGGAAATTAATAAATTTAATATTTAGTAATTAATAAATATTTACTAATTAATAACGGATATTATAATGGAAAGAAGTAAAATAAAATATATATATGGATACTAGATTAACTATTTGTCTATTTATAGTGATGCTATTGATTATTTCTATAGTACGTAGTTGTATCCGGATAAAAAAAATTTATGGATCTATGCGAGAAAGAGTATTTAATGATTTTAGCAAGAAATTTAAAGAATCTAATCCGTCATGTGGTGAGGATTTATTCAAAATTACTTATGCAATGGATTCTCTGTTAAGTCAATTTCAGTCTTGGAAAAGTATAGAACCTGGTAGCCCTAATGCTAAGAAGGGAGTAGATTATATATCTATGGCGATTCTTTTATTGCGTTCAATAAAGATATATCAAGGTAACAACGAATTAACTGAACTTGAAAGGAATAAATTAAAAGAATTAGGAGTTGATGAATGTTCTGAAGATGAGATAAAGAATATGATATCTGGATTAGTAAAATCTTCTCTTGCTCATGGGATTGGATTCATGGATCTTGAGTTTGGTATAAGGAAGTTTTGTGTTATGTGTGCAACCATTGAACTTTTTAAGAGCGGTATGCAGGCTATTAATAGACAAACAGAAGCATCAAAAGAAACAGTTAGCCCAACAGCTCCTTTATTGGAGGGAATGAATAATGAAGTTCAAGATTCACTACTCCCAAGAACCAGGACTTGATAAATGTTCTAAAGATGTTGAGAAGAATTCTATATCTGAATTAGTAAGATCTTCTCTTGCTTGGGGGATTGGATTTGTAGGTCTTGAGGTTGGAGATGTATTGAGGTTTTATAAGATGTATGCAACCTTTGAACTTTTTGAGAGCGGTATGTAGGCTATTAATAGACAAACAGAAGCATCAAGAGAGACAGTTAGCCCAAACAGTTCCTTCATGGGGGAAAGGTGCTGAATAATGAGGTTTTCTTCACTGCAACCAACCTTATCTCAGTTTATATTCACCTTCTGGAGGACCTGCTGTATAACAGATTTACAAAACGCTAGGTTATTGATTTTTGGTTTATGTTAAACTATTATTCATCTTTTTATCTTGATATTCAGTAGATAGTAGGAAGGTTACATCTGGGATTACAAACCGCCAGAATTTTTCCTTCCCTTTGCTTATTCCTATTCTGGGAGTGCATATGTAGTTATCTATATCAATATCTGTATTACAAATGCAGAAATTGTTATTTTGTGTAATATCTATATTATTATGTTCTTTTGTTATTTTAAGAATTTTACATAATTTTCCTGGACCGCTAATTACAGTGTTAGGTTGATGATCAGATAGTAGTACTATTCCTCTAATAAGTACTGCAGCAGGGAACCCTTTTGGTTCAGTTACAACGTTAAGACAGTGGTACATTCCATAAATAAAATAAATGTAAGAAAACCCTGGGCTGCCAAACATTACAGAAGTACGCTTTGTATATCCATGTGCAGAGTGTGCGGCTGGGTCATCCTGACCTATGTATGCTTCTGTTTCTATTATTATTCCTTGGTGTTGATTGAATAGTAGCCTTTTCCCAAGTAACTTGCTTGCAACATTGAGTGATGATTGTTCATAAAAAGACTTTTTGAGCATATAATATAACACTGTATATTTCTACTAGAAAATAATTTGTTTATGATATACTAATAGCATACTTTATTTTGTCAATAGTGAGGCTTCAGAATGGATGGGAAGAAAAAAGCAGATACCAATGATAAGAAAATAGATAAATTTAAAAAAGCTTATAATATAGTATCTAAAGTTGCACAATTCATTGTAGGAGATAGTTTAAGTATACAGTTAAAGGAGTATAAAGTTAGTTTTTCTTATATTATTGATAATACTACGGATTATTTGAAACTAACCAATATACAAGAAGTAAAAATCATTGAGAAAGTAAATGAATTGAAGAATATTAATAATGCTCTGTTGGAGAGATTATTTAATTTTTGGTTACGTAGAAATAAACAGCTACTGTATTGGCATATGATTTTTTTATTAGTTAATACTATACTGTTGATTATTAATTGGGATAATATGGTTAATTTATGAAATCTTATAATTGAAGTACTTATAAAATGGAAGGGTGAGATTTATTGTGATCAAGTAACATGATGAGTATTGTTTTTAATTATGAGTGTAGTTTTTGCCAGCATATATTTTTATAATTATTGTAGTATAAGTGTTAACTGACAGTAAAGTGATTATGTAAAATATGTAAGAAGTAAATGTTATGTATGAAAGTTAATTTTGGTAATGTTGTTCAATGTGTTTTTGGTACACCATGTGTTGAACAATATGTAATTTTGTTAGATATACAAATTGCTATTTTATAGTGAAGCTATAATTAAAAAGATTTATCTTTTTCTTATTATGTTTTTGATTAATTGATTTACTTCTAAATAGTAGATAGTAATATCACATCTCCTTTTTAAGTATGGTGTAGGAAAATAAAAGGTTTTTATAGTTTGTTATAAATATATTTAATATAGAAATTTATTAAAAAGTAAGTTCTTACTCAAAAAGGAACCCGTATAATAACAATTGATATGGTGGTTACAAAAAACATATACTATAATTAATTAGCATATTTTAGTAAAATAAATAACAATTTATTTAAAAATTAAATCTCAATATAAGGTATTGTTTTTTAAATCAGGCAGAGTAAGTTCTAATTTGCTGATATTTCAACTAAATATCATTAATGAGAAAAGTTATGAAATAACAAGAAAGAATCTTATAAGTTCACAGTGTATATATAGGAATAAATTACAACGTATTTAATAATAAAAATTGCTAAGATCTTTTTAATTTATGAGATTTATTAACTATGTTATTACTAGCTTCAGCAATATGATTTAAGAATACATTTTTGTCAATCAATACAAATTATTTTATTGGCAAGGTGTTACTTTTTTGAATAAATGCTGAATTTTTAAAAACTAGAAATTGTAATTCCTTAATTATTATATTGGAAGAATAGTGTTCCTTCTAAAACTGGGGATGATTGTATCAATAACTAAATATAGTAGTCGATAATAATTTATAGCAATCTATTGTGTTTCTAAAGTGTAATTTGAAAGAGGCTGAGATAAAGCAATGAAACTTGTATCATAGTAATTCTGGATAGGGGGGTAATATAAAAAATTTCAAATTGTGTTGCTATGTCTATGAACTCTAAATATATTGTGGCATATGTCTTTTTAGTGGAATATCTGTGATAAATGGATTAATAAATTTATTACTTATATATTGTACTATTTTATCTATGGTGTATTTAAAAATGGTGAATCGTACATATGCTACTAATTAGTACGCTACAAAAAAAGTTGAAATACGTTAGCATATTATTGTATAATAAGAGTGTATATATAGCTGTTTATTGTGAATAGAGCAGCTCATGTATTCTTGTTTATTAAGATAACTAATATAATTATTTGTAATATAAATAGTGGATTTTAGAAGGAGTGTGTTATGAGTCAGGAACAGATATTGCTTTATACTTTACTGGGGCTTTTTGTATTCATCTTAATAATATTATGTGCTGTAGTGCTGCCTATATTGTGTTACGATAACGAACGGATTAACGTTATAGATGAAAAAACAGATAATCTTACAGGTAAGGTAAGTCGTTTGGCTGATAGGATAGGTCTGGTAGATAAAGAGAATAAAGAAGTTGACTTGAGCCCAGCGACTGCTGATGTAGTTCCTCAAAATAATGAAGAAACTGTACAGGGCAGGGGTGCTGTTGGCAGAGATGGTGAAAAAAATAGTTATGATCTTCTGTTTTTTGAAGATCAGGAAAAAGTACCGGGTGCTGTAAGTAATGTTGTTGTTGATGCGGGCACAAGTCAGTCTCAAACAAGGTAATGCTATTGGTTATTTTTATACAATGCTTTAAAGATAGATTTTTGTTAGGGTATTTACAGTAGGTTATAGTTTGACATTATGTAGGTATTCTGTCTAATTGTATTAACTTATTTATTGTCAAATTTCCAGGAAGCATAATTTAATATTATACATAATATTAAATTATGCATAATTGGGTTACATGGCAGTAATCTGGTAGGTATTAATAATGTTTTCAATGTTACTAGAAATTAACTATTAAATAGTTAATAGAGATTTTGACATTTTGTTCCTAAAATTAGCTTTAGTACAGTTACTTATTACGGGTTTCCTGTTATTTTATGAAAAATTCAAATTTATTGGTGGTAGAGAATTATTGAAATTGTGATGCGATGTTGCTGAACTCTTGTGATAAGGTCAAGAAATTCTGGAAGTAGAAGACTTAGGAAATTATAAAACATATGGTCATTTAATAGTTAAGTTATGTCCTTTTATATACGCTTTATAGGTGTAAAAAAGCTATATGTATAATAAAACTATTTATTTGGATGGTTGCGTTAATTGTCAGTATTTAGTTAACATTAAGGTAATATTATGGATACTTCAGGGATAATTGGTTTAGTTGTGGGAATACTTGTATTTGTTTTCCTTGTTGTTTTGTATTATCTAATAAGATCTTTATTAAAACCTAAGTTGCATCTAAAATCAGATGATGTCCTAAAAGACTCGGTTGTAGATTCAGGTAAAAAGACTCAACCGAATGCTCATCTTCAGGCAGCTGTTATAATAAATTTTGACCGTAGAACTGCAACTAATGCTATTTCTGTTGCTAGAGATCTTAGATTTCAATTATCTTCTGTATATTGTTATCAGAATATAGTAAGGCACCTTGTAGATGCTTCTGATGAATGTATTGATCCTTCAGAAAGTTCACCACCAGAGAGAATAACGAATTTGGATATGAAACTTTGTCAGTTTGCTGAGGAGATAAAGAATAGTCTAGTAGCAACAATAGAAATAGCAGAAGAATCTACGGTAGTCCCTAAAGAGATTTATAGTGCTATGGTTGATAATTATAATGTGATATATGGTTTAGGACAGCATCTAAAAGAACTTCTTCAAGAAGTATTTTCTCCGACGTATGATCTTCAAACAATTATGGCTTATAATTTAGCTATCGAAGCTGTTAGAACTGAATGTACTCGTAAATCGTTTATCTTTAATAGTACGGGCGTATCAAATCCTAGCATGCAGAGGTAAGTTAGTTGTTTACTTAAGAGTCTATGGTTTTTCAATGTATTAAAATTCATATGAAGTAAGCTAAAGCTGTACTGTATTATAAGTGACCTACTGTTTAAGTTAGATTTAGTATATTCTTGGTTTGTTAGTTATAATATGTTGAGTGAGCAAATATACTGTATTGTTGAGAACTGTTATTTAGTAAAAATATTTATTTTTGTATTAAAATAACATAAAATTTGTGTAATGAAACATCTAGTATTGTTATTGTGCCTTGTTATGAAAGGGGTTCTATATCTATTTATGATGTTTATAAGTCAATGTTTAGTACATAGATTATATATTTTGTTATAAGTTAGAATTAGTAAGTATGTGGTCTCCTGATGATTAATAAACTAATATTGAAGTGTGTATATTATTGTTATTTTTTACTAATATGTTCAAGTTTGTAAGGTGTAACTAGCGCACAATTATTACTTTTAGGTTCTTTGTATTGCTAGTAGGTTTTTATGGACATTTGTATTTCTATTCAAATGAGTATGTAATTTCTTCTGCGTTGACAGTAGTTGCTAAGAATATAAATTATTATCTAACTGCTTTAATCCCAAATACTCAAAAATCCTTGTTATGTTTGGAATGATTCCCTGTGTATATGTCTTACTGTAAGCACAGATTTTCTTCTTAATTAAAAGGTAAATTTAAAATTCTAATAAAAATATGCTATATATAATATAATTTTATATTGCATTCGTAATAAAGATAATGTATATGCTAATTATAGCATAAAAGGTTTATACGTTATGGAATCAAATGTGTTGATGATTATACTACTACTACTATTACTACTACTGTTACTACTTCTTTGTGCATTGTTGTACATTGTAAAGAGTTACAATGACAATAGAAATATTCCTTCAGTAGAAAATGACGACCGACAGGAGGTAAGTCTTGCTAATTCATGTAGCTTTCAAGAACATTGTAGCATACCTTCTGATCAAGAAAGCGATAGGGTGTCTTCTGAAAGTGAAGATGTAGAAGAAAGACAGAAAATGAGTAATGCGTTAGGAGGGTTAAGTGGCTATGATCACTTTGATATAGATGACGGTGAGTTACAAGAAGATAGTTATTTGATGGATTACTATAGTTTGGGTGCTATACCTAAAACTTATAGTTTTGATATAGATGACAATGAGTTACAAGAAGATGGTTATGTGATGGATTACTATAGTTTGGGTGCTATACCTAGAACTTATAGTTCTGCAGTTGTAACAAGAGATACTCGAGATATCAGGAGATATTCTAGTCAAGAGATTTCTGATGAAAGTTCTTCATGTTCTAATGATTCAGATGAGGGTATCCCTACTAAAAGCAGTAGGTTGTCTGATTTTGATTATCAGAATGGAAGGAGTAATCCTTATAGTAGAGTTGTAAAAGGGCAAACTTATAATTGCAGTTTAAATCCAATAAGTGGCAGTAATACAGTCCAGAGTAGGTGTATTAGTTTAGATTCATTAGGAACAGAAGACAATAATCTTGTGTCTTACACATTTGGTTCCCTGTTACGTTCCAGTAGTAAACTTGTGTTAAATAATTCTGATTTTAGCTTTTCAAAGTTTGTAGTAAATCCTTCTATATATACAGAATTTAGGAGTTATACTCCTTTCTGTTCTAGTTATTCAGGCAGTATTTTACGTGAAATGGGGAGGTTGTATACTCCTGGATTTTGCAATGTAAAGGGATATATTGATACTAACGGTTTGATATTACAAAGTATCGTTTTGGATTTACAAACTTGTGAAGAGTTAGAAGAGAATACAGTTTTTGTTATTAATCAAGGAGATTTAATAGATATGAAAAATCAGATTCCTAGTGTTTCACATAGTGATATTAAACCTGGAGTTTCTAATGCTCGGGAAATTGCATCAACTATGGAGATTGAATATGGTCAGAAGAGTTTGCAGGGTGCCGTTCAAAGGTCAGGTATAACTCATTCTGGATCTAGCGTAGTGACTGCTAAGCAAGATATGGATACTACCTGTGGAGGTGGTGTTCAAGTTGTTAAAGGTATTACAAAGTGTTTGTCTGATCTTTGTTTAGAAGAAATGACTGATAGTGAAGAAGTACAGAGTATTATGAGAAAAAGTGATGCATCGTCTGCAATAGTTCCAGCAGTAACACACACAGTAAAATCTGGTAGAATTTCTCACAATACTGGTATAGTTGCTAATAGTTTATGCCAAGAAGAGAAGAATGGTAGTCAATTATTGGTAGGGAAGGATGAGTATTTTCAAAGTAAGAAAACTCCTATATCGAGAAGTACAATAACTACCCAAACAAAAACTCATGAGCCTAGTACTAGTGATTCTATTTCTAAAAAATCTAGAATTCCAGTTAAAGTTGGTGAATCAAGCGGAATAGTTGTAAAAAAAAGGTCAATAAAAAATACTTTTTGTTCTGAATGTACTAGTTTAGCTACACACAAAGGGTCTAAGAGTAGTAGTTGTATGCCAGTTAAGTTTCTTCCTATATCTGAACTTACTAGTTTAATTACACACAAAGGGTCTAAGAGTGGTATTAGTTGTATGCCAGTTAAGTTTCCTATATCTGAACGTACTAGTTTAGCTACACACAAAGGGTCTAAGAGTAGTAGTAGTTGTATGCCAGTTAAGTTTCCTACATCTGAACGTACTAGTTTAGCTGCACACAAAGGGTCTAAGAGTAGTAGTTGTATGCCAGTTAAGTTTCCTACATCTGAACGTACTAGTTTAGCTGCACACAAAGGGTCTAAGAGTAGTAGTAGTTGTATGCCAGTTAAGTCTTCTACATCTGACCGTGCTAGTTTAATTACATACAAAGAGCTTAAAAATAGGAAGGACAGGTTAGTTGAATCTTGTAGATTTAAAGATGTTAATCTAACAGTAGGAGCGACGGCAAAGATTTCTGCTTCTAAAAGTAATCAGCAAAGTATAGGAAAAAGTCCGTGTATACCTAAAAAGTCTAGTGTTCTGGGGGAATGTAAGGACTCAAGTGATAGTGATATAGGTATAACAAAACGCTCTATGGAAAATACTTCTAGTATTACAGGTGTTAGACGTAAGTATGATGGTGCTTGTTATAAGGGTGTACATAATAAGTCTAGTGTTCTGGGGGAATGTAAGGACTCAAGTGATAGTGATATAGGTATAACAAAACGCTCTATGGAAAATACTTCTAGTATTACAGGTGTTAGACGTAAGTATGATGGTGCTTGTTATAAGGGTGTACATAATAATAGAGCGTTAAGGAGAAGTGCATCTGCTATTTACGAGCAAAGTTCTAAACCTGATTCAGAATGTGTTGTTAGTATGGTGGATCGTGCATCTATTGGTGAGAGACCTGCGGCTACTAAGAGTTATGTAGGTGTTAGGAGAAATAAAAGTAATGCTGCAGATATTGAATGTAAGATGTGGGACAAGTGCTGGTTAGAAAACGGTCTTATTATCTCACCAGAAGTCACTATAGGTCGAGTGTTAATTTGTGATATTGGATCATTATGTGATGTGTTAAATAAACGGTTTTGCATAATGCATAAGTCATTGTCGCAGTACAACAAGAGTTCTAGTGCTGCTACTCGATGTAGAGAAGTGAATTATATTGCTAATTCACGCATTCATCATACAGATAGTACTGTACGGAATGTTGTTAGTGAATGGGTATTAGTGCAGAGAGCTATACTGTGGAATAAACATGGAAAAAGAATAGTTGTTTCGTCTATGAGAGATTTAGAAAAAGTTTTTCAAGGGATTTATGTAGATCGAGGTAAAGCTTCTGTTGATTCCCAGTTAAAACTTCAAGATATACGCAATGCTGTAGCAGATAATGTAAAACTTCAAATTGCTTGTTTAGTAAGAGATGCGTTCTTAAACAATGCATGTGATAAAGTTTTTAATAACATAGCGTATATGATATTTGATAAAGTATCTGTTACACATGAATTAATTGTTAGAGGAATAAGAAAATGTTCAAAAGAAGATTTAGAAGATAAAGCAGTGAAAAGTTGTTCTTTATTCTATAAAGATAAATTACAAGCTAAAGTATTAACTCATATAGAAGGGTTAAATGTTTTTTTTGAGAAGCATCTACACTTAAAATCTAAGGAAGTAATAAGAAAATGTTTAAAAACGTGTAAAATTGATATTGTTCATGATAATGTTAAACATTGCTGTGTAGATGCAATAATTAAGACGATTACTCCTAGTACTGCTACTGAATGGGCAAGTGATATGTTACGCATGAATATTGATAAGATTAATAAGCAGCAACTGAGCTTTGGTTAATAGCTTTATGATTAGGTATTATAGAAACATTAAATCTTTAAGAGACAATGAAAAGTTGTTCTTTATTCTATAAAGATAAATTACAAGCTAAAGTATTAACTCATATGGAAGGGTTAAATGTGTTTTTTGAAAAGCATCTACACTTGAAATCTAAGGAAGTAATAAGAAAATATTTAAAAACGTGTAAAGTTGATATTGTTCATGATAATGTTAAACATTGCTGTGTAGATGCAATAATTAAGACGACTACTCCTAGTACTGCTACTGAATGGGCAAGTGATATGTTACGTATGAATATTGATAAGATTAATAAGCAGCAACCGAGCTTTGGTTAATAGCTTTATGATTAGGTATTATAGAAACATTAAATCTTTAAGAGACAATACTTATATATTTATAGATAAAGTTAATATTTTTATCTAGATTTTGCGATTATTTGTGTTAATATTAACACAGTATCTTGTTTTTTTTATATTTAAAAGTGAAGTTATGAGTGATTATCAACAATTTGTAGTATTAGCTGTATTATTTATGGTAGCAATGTTAGTACTAGTAACCTTAATGGTGTTTTTTATAGAAAAACTTCTACTTGAGGAAAGCATATCTGTGGTTAATAAACCTACAGCAGTGCAAGAACAAAAAGAAGATTCTCATAGTGAGCCTGGTAGTGATGAGTTTTTTGATGCTGTGTCTTTACAGTCTTTAATCAGTGATGAAACATCAGTTCATGAGGAGAATGCTGATTATAATACTTTTTATACAAAACATTTTTCCTTACCATTTATAAGATAAAGATGGTAGTGTTTCTCAAAAAGTTCCTACTGTTAGTTATGGTCTATTAATGGCTGTAACGCGAAACCACTAGATGGTTTTAGTTCTTTTGGGTTTTTAGGTAAAATTTAGTAGTAATAAAATACCTCTTAAAATTCATGGTACAGTGTTTTATAGTTTTAAAGTGTCTAGTATAGATGGTATTTATTGTGTTTAATGTATTTGATTTGGAGTTTTTAAAGTAGTAATGGATATATCAGGTGTTGAACTGATGTATACATGAAAGTATAAATGGAGATATGTTGATACATGTAATATAAGTAATGAGTTTTGTTCTATGTAGTAATGCTTACAATAAACAGGGTGTTCTTGTTGTTCAATAGGTGAGAATTAATTATAGAGGGTGTTTTACTCATCATAGAGTTCAGCACACTAATTTTTATGTTCTTCCAAGAAAAAGATGGATGTGCATTTGTACAGTCTGAGCCTTTGATATTTTACATGTTATTATCAATTTCGTGTGAAAAATTTTAATACATATATAAGAAGGGGTATATATTGGTAAATTATAATTTTTGTTAGAAATTTTGTCGAGATTGATTCTCATTTGGTATGTATTAAAGAAATAGTAAGTTTATTGTAGGGAATTTTTACATATAAATAGAAATTATTGTATAAATGAAATTGGTGAGTTAAGACTTGGTTTATTTTTAGAGATTCCATCTTATGTTGGTCATCGACTGGTAAGATCTAAATGCATTAAAAAATGCTACATTTATTAATGTTGAGGAAAAGGAAGCTGAAAAAATTAGAATATTATTGATTGTCAATGGTTTGGTAAAGCGTTTAACTTTTGTGCTACTTCCCTGTATGCTTCTATTACATTTCCTAAGTTCAAACGATAGCGATCTTTATCAAGTTTTTTGTTGGTAGATATATCCCAAAGTCTACATGTATCAGGGCTTATTTCATCTGCTAAAAATAAGTCTGATTGTTTATTATCGTATAATCTGCCGAATTCTAGTTTAAAATCTATTAACTTGATGCCAACATTAAAAAAAAGCTCACTAAGAATGTCGTTAATTCGAAGAGATAATGTTTTTATTCTTTCTAATTCTTGGTTTGTAATCCACTGGAAACTTAAAATGTGTCCCTCACTTACCATAGGGTCGGATAACTCATCGTTTTTATAATAAAATTCAATGATAGGCGATCTAAAAGATGTACCTTCTGCTATTTGAAATTTTTTACTAAAATTGCCAGCTGATGAATTTCGTACTACAACTTCAATTGGGATTATTGTTATTTTTTTTACTAACTGTTCTCTTTGATTTAACAAAGATATAAAGTGTGTTTTTATACCCTTATTTGTAAGGTTTTTCATTAAGAAACTACTTATGTAATTATTTAGTATTCCTTTTTCATGTATAACATCTGCTTTCTTGTTATTGAAAGCAGTAATTTCATCTTTGAAATGTTGTATTACTTCTAAAGGATTGGATGTTGCAAAGATTATTTTCGCTTTTCCTTCGTAAATTTTTTCTTGATTTCTCATTGTATGCTTTATAAAGTCCGTTAAATTTTAATTTTATATATCTATAATTAGTTTAGCAATTAGCTTTTTAAATTTAAAATAAATGTACGGTATTATCGTTATTATTTTAGAATATTTAATATATAAGTTGATTAATGTAGATAACTATAGTTCAAGTTGTGGTATGAATGGATTGATAGAAGGTAAGATTTTATGCAACGTAATAAATTAAGAGAAGTAAGAGGGACTAAAGATTTATTAGGTGTTGAACTTTATAAATTTCAATATATACATCGTTTGTCTCAATTAATAGCAAGTAGGTATGGGTTTATAGCTGTTGATACTCCAATTATTGAATTTACTGAAGTGTTTACTAAGACTTTAGGTGATGATTCAGATATTGTGACAAAGGAAATGTATAACTTTCAGGATAAGAGTGGTGAGAATATTACATTAAGACCAGAATTTACATCGGCTATTGTAAGGGTATTAATTAATAAAAATTTAGTTGTTCCTATAAAGTTGTTTTCTAGTGGTCCAGTATTTCGTTATGAGCGACCTCAGAAATGTCGTCAAAGGCAGTTTCACCAAGTGAATTTTGAGTTCTTTGGAAGTGATCTGCCTCTTGCAGATGTTGAGATGATAGCATTAGGCTATAATATTTTAAGCGAATTGAATTTATTGGATAATATCACGTTAGAAATTAATTTTTTAGGAGATAAAGAAACTATGAACTCATATAGGCTTAGTCTTATAGAGTATTTAAATAAGTATAAAAAGGATTTATCAGAAGACAGTCAACATAGGCTTGTTATAAATCCTCTAAGAATATTAGATTCAAAAGCACCGGAAGATCGAGAAATTTTATTGAATGCTCCTAGTATTTCTCATTTCTATAATAAATATTCTAATGATTTTTTCATGGAGGTTCTAAGCGGATTAAATGAACTTTGTATCCCTTATAAGATAAATCATAATATAGTCAGAGGTTTAGATTATTATTGTAATACGGTGTTTGAATTTACAACGTCTAAATTAGGATCGCAAAATGCGGTTGTTGCTGGTGGTAGATACGATGGATTAGTAAAATTTATGGGAGGAAATGATACACCTGCTATCGGTTTTGCTATGGGAATTGAGAGAGTTAGTGCATTGATAGATTATGAACATCAGGAACCAAGAAGTGTAGTATTGATACCTATAGGGAAGGATGCAATGTCTCATGCCTTGAGACTTGCTTATGAGTTGCGTTGTAAGGGTATTTCTGTAAATTGGAGCTATAAAAATACTAGTTTAAAGAATTCATTAAGAAAAATTGATGATAATAGTATAGTCTTAATTTTTGGGGATGAAGAGCTTGAAAATGATACCATAAAAGTAAAAGACATGAAGACTGGTGAACAGCAGGAAATAATTAAATGTGATTTACTAGATCTATTATATAAAAAAATTTAATAATAGTTATTAACTTTATTATATAAAGTGTTATTATTGAATAACTTAAGATTAATAAATTTGCTTTTAAGAAATTCAAGAAATTCAAGCGTGTTAGTAATAGTTAAAACAAGGTTATTCTTTAGATAGAAGTTTAATAGTGTATTATTTATGATTAAGATTAGAAACAGGAGATCATTTTTATATTTTTAAGATAGAATATTTGTTGCATTTAGAAGGGTAGATAGGTCATGTTAACTGGTAAATTTAAATGGGATGCTTTTATTAATTATGAAAAAAGTCACATAGCATCTTTTTTAAAAAATCTGGGGTTCAGTGATGTAGAGGTATTAGTATTTCTATGTGTTCAAAAATCTTTCCATCAAAATGCTGCTTCTCATCTTATATTTTCTAAAGGGAAAGACTGTAAAGTTTATAGTAATAAGCATATAGAATTTAATCTTAATGCTATTGATCGTCGGAATTATCTACCTTACTTAGGTATATCAGAGAAATTGGGTAGGGGTGATATACTTAACTTAGCAAGTGAAGGGCAGCTATGGACTACTCAGATGTATGCACTACTTCGTGTTTGTGCTTGTGCTGCCCAATATATACTTTCTGGAAAATCTTGTACTGATGAAGAAATAGTAGAAAAATTGCTAGATAATGTTAGGCAAGTTTCTGATTGTGTTATGGGTCACGACGCGGAATGTCAGGACAGTAATGAATTATTAGAAAATAAATCATTAGAAGATTTTCGGAGATTTAGTTATGTAGTTCTAGGAGAAGATCATCTAACATTACCTGATATGCTAGCTAGTCTTGTAAGGTATGTTAGAAGTCAATATTCACTAACTATACAAGATCTAGAAGAAACATGCAGCCAACATGTACTTATTAGGGTAGTTGTTCTTGTTATATATAAAGCTGCTATTAATCAGTTTGTATCCATTAATTCTGGAGTATTAAGTGATAAATGTAAAGTTCAGATTTTTCCTATGCTCACTAAGTTTATGTGTGATGATACAAATAAATTGCCTATATCTTGCAGAAATCATCTTGGTATAGATGAGGATTCAGTACTTCTTATTTTTTATAGAGATTTATTTTCTGTATTACATTATGGTGACGTATATGACTATTATGAATCTGAAAATTATCTAATTGCAGCTACTGTCAATGATATATGTACAGCAGTAGGAAGGTCATTAACTGTTGTTGTTAATCCTGGTGAGGGATATAACCCGTACTATAGTTATATGACTAATTTTGTTTTTTATGACACTATGTTAGCAGTTAGTGAAGTATTAAAAGATAGTAATCTGGAGTCAACAGTACTGTTTGAACATGTGATGCTGATGTATAAGACATTGCTAGCAGAGAAATCAGAAGATGTCCTATTCCATTTATTTTTGACGCCCTTAGGTATTTTCAGGTTTTGCTATGATGATGAAGAAGGTAAAACTAAGGTTGGGGTTGAACTTGTACTTGAGTTATTATTTACGTGTTACCATGCTGCTTTTATAAAAGGAGATTTCATTGATAATGTTAAGATATTTTTTGATAAATGTTATGATAAATTATGTACAATTGGTGCTTCTGTGTCACAATCTTCTAGGTGTAAGTACATCGAGGCATTTTCCTCATATGAAGCATGTAAGCAAGAGCTGGGTAGCTTATATGGGTATAAGCAGGGTAATTTCTCAGATATTAAGTATAATAAAAGGCAATTGTTTACATTAGTCCAACATTTATTGTTAGATAAAGTTAATGGAGAACAGGTTGAAAAATCAAATTTAACATATAGTGTCTTTATTGAATGCAAGCCGGTGGATGAAGTAAAAGCTCAACAGGCAGCAATGATGCTATGTCAGGCATTCAAAAAATCTAAAGGTGTTATAGATGATTGTTCGGTGAGAGGTGTAGCTGGACTGTTAATGATAGTGCTTTTTGGTAATTTTTTGGAAAGAAACATCGTATTAAGATTGTTGGATGTTTTTCATATAGCTTGTAGAAAATCTAAAGAATGTGGTATCCATCAAAAGAAGCAGCTTGTAGAAGATTTTATAAATTATTGTGGTGTTGTCTTAAATTTGTTGAAAAATCTAGAGAATAGGCTACCTTTTTCTTTTTCTATGGAAGAGGTGTGGAATTTAGACTCTAGTGATTCTGCAGTATATTATCAACTGCTGCATATGGTTGACTGTTGTGCAGATGAATTAGGCATATCTTCAAGTGATCTTGAACAGGCACGTAATATCCCATATGATTTAAGTTTGTCTGAAATGTTGTGTGGCATTCCAATATTATCAGAAGGACAATCTAGTCCAGACAGACAAGTTAATCCTTGTAGTAGTTTCGATCGAACACAATGCTTGTTATCAATGCAGTTATTATCATCTTATGTTTGTTTATATAATCCAGATAGGGTTGCAAGTGATTTATTATCTGGGAACGTACATTTACCAAGTTTCTTGTTGGGTAGCATTCTTACCTATCCTCCATTAGTGAGTTATTTTGTTAGTTTATGTCGTGAGTATACATCAATAAAAAACTATCCAGTAGAAGAAAAAGTTTCTGAAATTCTTAAGTTGCTTTGCAGTAAAGAAGAATTGTGTAAGCCAGCTAGTTGTGAAGCTGTAAGTAATATGGGTGCTGAAGAGAGTAGTTATGTTACAGAACAGATTATTATGGCATTAATTACAGAAAATGGTAATAGTAATCTTGATGAAGGACTTTTTAAAAATGCATGTTTGAGGATCATAAAATTAAGAGGGTTAGGACAGAATAATGTAGACCTATATCTTAAATTAGCCAGACGTTTTTCTGCGGATCCAGGTCAATATAGTATAGATTATGAATTGTTATCTAAAGTCTTGCTTTCAGAAGATAATACTGAATTAACAAATACTTCTGAGGATAGTTCATGTTCTCAGTCTCTGCTTGTTCAGACTGATCTAGATATGAAGCATGATGGTAATAATAATATGTGTGATGAAGCAGAACGTGATTGCCCTACAGAAGATGATGATATTGAGGTAGGAGCGGAAAATTTAATTATAGACAGTGAAGCAGGTGTTGGTCAGAAATCCGAAAACATTGGTTTACCACATACTAGGTTACAGTCAAATATTAATGAAGTTGAAGAGTCTAAAGTGCATGATAGAAAATCACAGTTTGATTCTGAATTTTGTGATCAAACTTTAGATAAGGAGAAAAAAAGTCAGGCTAGACAACTCTCTACATTGCAATTGCACAAAAAAAGAAGGCATTGTATAAATGCGGCGGTAACAATTATGGCATCTACTTTTACTGTATTAATATGCGTAGCTTTTACATGTCAAATGAGTGGGAAGTTACTTATAGGATGTATAGCTTTAGCTATGATTTGTTTAAGTTTATCAATAATGTTTTGTTTGACTGCAGCCATAGATACTCATGAGTTAGCAGAAAGAAATCATGAGGAGACCAATATACAACCTGTATTAAACAACAGTATAACTGAAATACAGGAACTAGATTCTATAGTAGACTCATGTAAAACTACAGAGCATAGAAGAGAAGCAGTATCCAAATAAGAAATCCTCCTCACAAATCTATTCCACTTTTTCCTCTCTAATTTTACCTTTGCTCGTCTATCTTACTTCTTAAAGTAGATATATCAGCTGCTCCACCGATAAATGTATCTCCTATTATAATGGCAGGAGTGCCTCTTATGTTCATATTCTCAGCTAACTTCCTGGTGGATTGTATCATTTTTTCTATAGTATTAGAATTCTTAGCTAGTGAAATTTTGAAATCTTCTTCAGCAATGCCTATTGATTTAACTATATTTAGTATAGATTCATCACTAAATTGTTGCTTATGGCTCAACGCTGCATAATAGAACTCTAGATACTTACTTGGATCTATCAAATGTATAGCTAATGCTGCCTGGACAGCTTTTAACGATGCCTCACCGAGTATAGGGAAATCCCTAAATATCACACGTACTTTACCATCCTGTACTATTTGTTTCATATCTTCAGACATCATCTTACAATAGCCACAAGAATAGTCAAAGAATTCTATAAATACAACGTTACTGTCTTTATTTCCAGCCGAAGGATATGAAGCATCCTCAAGTTCAGATTTGTATTTTTTTATATTTTCACTCATTTCTTCATTTTCTATTCGTGCTTGTCCTCTAGTAAGTAGATCAATCACTTTTTGAGGATAATTGGTGATGTATTCTTCAATGATTGAGACAATTGTATCTTTTTCTAGATTAACTTTGCCAGGTTTACTAGACAACCAATTGTTTATTAATGGAAAGCTTGCTACTAGCACTACTAAACTTAATAAAAATACAATCCTTAGCATCATTAATCCTAAAAAATATAGAATGTTAAATCTACTATAAGTTTCTAGTGAAGTCAATAAGAGAAATAACTGATAATATATCCTAAGTATATGATATATTTTAATGTTTGTGTTTTTAGTGGTTATACGTGTAAATTGTAATGTGAAAAACTGCATATATGAAACTGGAAGTGTATGTATTAAAGTGACTTATAATGTCAGTCTTATACTAAAATTACATAATGAATATATGTAATTTTTATATAGATTTATATAACTCTGTAAGGAGAAATCCTGATTGTTGTTTATAATGTTGAAAATATATTCATAGGTTTATAATGAAAGTTACTAATGATACTAAACAAGTATGTATTAGTGTAAAAATTTGGTTATGTGTATGTTGTATAGGCATATTGCTGATGGTATTAGTTGGAGGGGTAACACGTCTTACTCATTCTGGTCTATCGATTACCGAATGGAATCCTATTATTGGAATATTTCCACCAGGTAGCGAAAAAGCATGGATCAGAGAGAAAATGAAATATATGGCTACTCCAGAATTTGAATATCTTAATTCTAATATTACACTTCAAGAATTTAAAAAATTATATTTAATAGAATACTTTCATCGATTACTTGGAAGGATTGTTGGATTAATATTTTTAATCCCGTTTTTATATTTTACATATAAGAAAAAACTTAACAAAAATCTGATAATAAATTTTATAATTATTTGTTTGTTAATACTGTTTCAAGGAGTTATGGGATGGCTTATGGTAAAGAGTGGATTGATTGATCGTCCTCATGTAAGTCATTATAAATTAACAATGCATTTATTATTAGCATTATTGATTTTCTACCTTCTATGGCGACAATTTTTATTGTCTGTTACTTCTAAAGTAACTTGCAGGATTAAAGCCGATGGGACATTAATTTTTTCTGTGATTAGTATGTTGATTGTGATTCAAATAACATTTGGATCATTAGTTGCTGGATTAAATGCTGGATTATTGTATAAAACTATTCCTTTTTTGGGAGGAAAGTTAATGTTAGACGATTTATTACTAATGAAGCCACTATGGTATAATATAATTGATAATCCTGTTACAGTACAATTTATGCATGAAGTCATGGCAACCCTTATTTTAGTTATTATTGTTACAACTTTGTTAAAATTGAAATTGAATTTTGTATCAGCATATTTATTGCTGATATGTTTGTTTATTCAGTTAACATTGGGAATACTAACATTTATATATAATGTTCCTATAGTTATTGCTTCTTTACATCAAGTTACAGCTTTCATTTTATTTGCTATTAATACTTACTTATTGCATTGTATGAAATTGTCCAAGTTACAATGTATTCGATAAAGGGTTTATTATCTTAATAAATGATGTATGGGGATATTTTGTAGTTTTTGGTATGTGTATATCTCATGTATGTAGGCAAGCTGTTGTATGTACAGTGTGAATGTTATTTATACTTCTTCAATTTATTATACTATAATAAATTTAGGATTTTTGGAATGAATAATGTTAGGGTTCTTTGTATTGAAAAAGTCAGCATAAGATATATGAATATGCATTCCATTTAGATATGTCTAAATGTTTATTGAGAGTTATAGACATATAATCAAGTGGTGATTATGTATTTAGGATATGGCATAATGCTATAAACGGTTTGTTAATTAATGTTTTGAGATAAATTAGTATAGATAGGTATCATATTGCAAGCAATTGGGGTGCTGATTTTTAAAAATTTCAAGATTGATAACTTGGCATTCTCCATACATTTCTGCTTTACTATGGTCAGATATAATTACAATACTATTTTTTTGTTTTAATCTTGTGGAAATTAGCTCTAGTACTAATTCTTTTGTATGGATATCAAGATGAACAAAAGGCTCATCTATAACCCATATGTTGGTGTTGTATATTAATAACCTTGATAATGCAACTCTCCTTTTCCAACCAGATGATAAGTCCTTATATTTTATATCTAATACTAATTGTAATTTAAAGAAACATATTGTAGCTGCTATTAACTCATGATTATTTTTTAAATTGGCCCATAGTTGTATATTTTCTAGTACAGTAAGATTTTCACTACAAAAATTTTTGTGTCCTATGTAAGTGAGAGATGTAAAATATGTGTTGGAGTCGTGGATATTTTCTCCATCGTATTTTACACTTCCATGCGTTATAGGAATTAGTCCTGCAAATAATCTCAGTAAACTTGTTTTGCCGCTGCCGTTATTTCCTATAACTAATGTTAGTAAGTTTTGTTGTGTACTGAAATTTAGCTGAGAAAATAAACATCTGTTGTTCCTAATACAGGCAAGATCAGTACATTCTAGCATATTTTTTTACGTAAATGTAACTTAAAGGTTACACTTATACTTCCAATAGTAGATTTTTGCAAGTAGATTAATTATACAAGTGACATTAGTATACATATAGTTATTTATGTAAGTGCTATTAATTTAATTAGACTATCATCTTAAAGGTGCTGTTATCACTCATGATAAGATGCTAGATATAATAATCAAAATTAGAACATCTGCAAAAAATATAGATTACTATTAATGTGTTAGTGTAGCTTTTCTGTTGAACATAATTCTTATCTATTATTTACTATTGGTAGAGTAACATCTAATTGATTCATGTATTTTCCCTGCATTTCATTATAAGATAGATTGCATTTGCTATCTCCTTTTAAGAAGATAAATTGGCATGCACCTTCAAAAGCGTAGATCTTTGCTGGAAGAGGTGTAGTGTTTGAGAACTCTAAGGTTACATATCCTTCCCATCCAGGTTCCAGAGGTGTTACATTTACAATGATCCCACACCTTGCGTAAGTTGATTTACCAACGCACATTACAAGTATATCCTTTGGTATTTTGAAATATTCAACAGTTTTTGCTAGCACAAAGCTGTTTGGTGGAATAATACATACGTCTTCTTCTTTGTCTATGAAGCTTCCTAAAGGAAAATTCTTAGGGTCGACTGTTACTGAATGAACATTTGTAAATATCTTAAACTTATTATCTATTCTTGCATCGTATCCGTATGATGATAACCCATATGATAAGATTCCGTGACTCTCCTTATAATCGATAAATGGGTCAATCATTTTCTCTTTTATAGCCTTATCTTTTATCCAATGATCTGGCATAACTGGCATATTTAGTTCCTCGCATAACATCTTGTTAGATAGTGAAAAGACATTTACAATTAATCACTGGTTAATGCAAGTTTAAAATTATCTGTAGTTATAGTTTATGTAATATTCAACAAGTAAAGTTTAATCATGATTATTGAATATTATATGATAATCCATATTAGTCAATGACTATAAGGTCATAATTCATTAAGTTTTAATGTTGTAAAATTATCACAAGATAAGCATTCACATGTATTTACTTTTGGTTATTATTAGTTTGATGATCAAATGTGTATATTAATTGTAATGCTTTATGAGAATTATGATATCAAGATCTATAAGTTATTTGTGTAATTTTTATGAACATGGTTATTTGATTTTTAATAACCTTTGTGTCGGTTACTAAGTATTTGAAGATATTGCTGTTAATTAGGGTAGTTCGATTTTGATAAGGTTTTGTAATCCTTGTCTATAACTAGGGTATTGTAATGATATATTTAATTCGTTTTTTATCTTCAAATTGCTTACCAATTTCCTTTCAGAATAAAATTGTTTCATATTATCTGATAAATCTTCAAAGTGCATTGGTTTCGGTATTGTAGTGTTTAATAATTGAGCTCCATATTTAACTACGTTTGAATAGGATGATGGGAAATCATCTGAACAGTTATATACACTACCAGGGTTAGGATTGTGTATTGATGTGAATAAAATATTTGCTATATCGTCTACATGTATGCGAGAGAATATAGTGTTACTAATAACGTATTTAACATTACCTTGTATTAAACTACGTAGTACATTGCGAGTTGGTCCATATATACCTGCAAGTCTAAAGATGTGTATAGGGAGATTAGAGTTATACCATATTTTTTCTTGCTTTAACCTTCTAATACCGCTAGGAGTTGAGGGATTTGTTGAAGATGTTTCATCAATCCAATCTCCGTTGTGGTCACCATATACATTTGTTGCTGATAAATATCCTAGCCATTTAATTTTTTTTAAAGAATTGTAGTATTTTTGCAAAACGTCATCTCCCTCTGGTGGAATTGATATTAGTACATGTGTTACATCAGAGAAAATATATTCTGGCAATGGAAAATTATAATCTAATAAATGCACATTCTTGTTATGTGTATGTGTTACTTTATGGAATGATGTTCCACTGATTTTCCATTTCAAAGGTAGGAGTTTTTGTGTAAGGAACCTAGCTGTATATCCATACCCAAAACAAAATAGATGCATAGTCTGAAGTAAGTATAAATATATACCTGTATATACTTAATTTTGATTGAAATCAATGAATTATTAATATAATCTAATATTAAATAATATTAGTGTGTAATTTAATGTAGCTAATGATAAAAGCTGTATAGTGTGTTTCTGATCTAGTGTAAAAATTAATATTTTTCTTGCAAAAAATTATATTAACCTTTACCCTTGAACTAACATGGTATTGTATGTTTTAGTACATGTTATTATTAATTAGTATGTTCTTAGCAGTATAGTCTATGCGTTTATTTTAATTTTTAAGGATTTTTAATGTCTCAACGGTTAGTGGATGATTCAACTTACACTGGATATGTGAAGTGGTTTAGTTCAGAAAAGGGTTATGGTTTTATTTGTAAGGATCAGGGTAATAAAGTAAGGAATATTGGTCAAGATATTAAGGATATTTTTGTCCATATTACTGCACTGCAAAGAAGTAAAATTGATGGTTTAAGAGAAGGCCAAAAAGTTAAGTATCAGCTTGATAAAAATAATGGAAAGTTTTCAGCAGTTAACCTTGAGGTGTTAGAAGGCTAAGATCATATAATATAATACGCTATAAATATTTTAATGTTTTTATATATTGGGAATTTATAGCGTTCTTTTTTTTTTTTTTTTTTTTTTGATATTCTAAGTGTTAAGTTTCTTTAAGTTATTATTGTCTGCTATGTCAACCTAAGAAGCCGATTTGTTTACATTTGTTATAAGTAGTTTCTTCCGCATGTAATATCCTAATGAAAAACTGGTTTATAAAGGTATACAACAATATAAGTAGGTTTAAATTCTTTAAAATTATTGCTTCATTTTTAGCAATATCTATTTTTTTATTTTCAATTATAACCTATTGTGTTGTTTTTCATCACGATGATCCACTTGGGCCTGATCACAGCAAGGCTGTTAAGTTGGTATTTTTTGATCTGATATTATTTTTGCTATTGATTACTAGTGTATCTCATAAATTAATCAATATGTGGATACAAAAAAAAAGGGGACGTTTAGGGTTTCATTTACAAACAAAGATTGTTCTAATGTTTTCTGTAGTGGCTGTTATCCCAACAATTGTGATTTCAGGTTTTTCTACTTTATTTTTTAATTATAGCATTCAAGCTTGGTTTGATAAAAGAGTTGAAGCTGTGATGCATGAGTCTATACAAGTAGCAGAAGCTTATTTAAGAGAACATAAAAGAAATATTCGTTCTGATATTTTAGCTATTTCAGATTATATATCTGATCATAAGATAATATTAAATTATGATAAAGTAGCATTAAAAAATATTATAAGATCTAAAGCGGATTTACTGGGGTTAGCTGAGGTGTTGATTTTTGAACCAGGTAGAATATTGGCAAATAGTAGGTTTAGTTCTGTGCTAGGTTTTGATATGATTGAATGGTATGGTTTAAATGGCACAGATAATGATAGGATTGTTATTGTTATAAAAGAAGATATGATCCGTGCTTTCCTTTTGCTTGATAGATTCTCATCTACTTATATTATGGTAGGTCGTTTTATAGATAGAAAAGTCACTTCCCATTTGTTAGCAACAAAGGGGGCAGTTAAATCTTATAGGAATCTACAATCACAAATATCATCGTTACAAATACAGTTTTCTATGATATTTATTTTAATATCGTTATTACTGTTATTTACTGCTATTTGGTATGGAATTAATTTTTCTGGTGATATAGTTCGTCCATTATTAGATTTATTCTATGCTACACGTAAGATTCAAAAAGGTGATCTATCTTTCAGAATAGAGGAAGGGCGAATTGGAGAAGAAATGTCTACAATTGCGCGTGCATTCAATCAAATGACCTCACAGCTTAATAGTCAGCGTTCACAGTTAATAAAGCTTTATCAGGATATGAATGAGAGAAGGGAATTTATAGAAGCTGTTTTATCAGGTGTTTCTTCTGGAATAATAGCGGTTAATTGTGGGGGTATGATTACTTTGATGAATGATAAAGCAAAGGAGTTATCAGCTCCTAATGATATTCTTCATGCAGAGCTTAGTGATGTGTTTCCTGAAATGTCTGAGTTGATTAAAAGTGCGAAAATGCAAGATGAGATTACTGTTTTAAGGAATAGGAAGTCTTTTACTTTATCTGTGAGAATAAAAGTACTTGGTAGTATTAATAAAGGATATATTATTACATTTGATGATATTTCAAGTTTAGTTGATGCGCAGAGGTCAGCTGCATGGTCTGATGTTGCAAGAAGAATAGCTCATGAAATAAAGAATCCTATTACTCCAATATATCTTGCTGCTGAAAGGTTAAGTAGTAAGTATCAACATGAAATTGTTTCTGATAAGGAGAGTTTTGGAAGATATATTGATACAATAATTCGCCATGTTACAAGTATTAGATGTATTGTTGATGAGTTTGCTAAATTTGCAAAAATGTCAGATCCTGTGTTAGTCAGACATGACATTTGTAGCGTAATAAAAGAGTTGGCGTTTTCTGGACAGTTTAGTCGTGGTGTTGTGCATTATGAGTTGAACATACCAAGTCAGCCAATTTTTGTTGTATTAGATAAAAGTCAGATTAATCATGTTTTTATTAATTTATTCAAAAATGCATGTGAATCAATTGACATGAAATCTAATATGCAAGGTCTAATAACAATTAGTGTAGTTGATAATAAAGATCATGTTAGTGTGCAAATTCAAGATAATGGAATAGGATTTCCAGAGGAACTTATAGAGAAACTTACAGAACCTTATGTTACAACTCGTGTTCAAGGCACAGGACTGGGTTTGTCCATAGTGAAAAAAATACTAGATGAGCATAATGCAACAATAGGTTTTTATAATATAAAAGATGGTGGTATGGTTAAGTTGACATTTATGAAATGTCAAGATTATCAAGATAATTAAAAGTTATATAAGTTTTGACAATTTTGTTTATTGTTAATAATAAAATTAATATTAATCTGCTATTTCGGTTTTAGATGGTTTTCAGGATAAATAATAATCTAATATAAATTGATAATATATGTGAAATGTTGATATGCTATTGGTAATTTTAATAGATATTAAAGCAGATTCATCCTGTGTGATGACTTGATATGAGGTATTCCTATATTGGAGTTTTTTAGATTGTGGAGAAAAATGAAAGTATATGTTAATTGATGATGTTAAAGAATTAGAACGTATATGTAATCGGTTACTTGTGTTACAGCCTGAATTTATTGCAGTTGATACTGAATTTATAAGAAGTAGTAGTGAATATTATCCTAGATTGTGTTCAGTACAAATTGCATATGCTAAAGAACATTTTGTTATTGATGTTTTAGCAAATGGCATGGATTTATCGGCTTTAGGAGATATTTTTTATAATAAAAATATAATAAAAGTTTTTCATGATTGTAGACAAGATGTGGATGCATTGTTAACAAAATTTCCAAAAATTCCTAGCCCTATATTTGATACTCAAATTGCTGCTATGTTTTGTTATTGTTATGATAATTCAGTTGGATATTCTAAGTTGGTAGAGCAATTTTTAGGTATTTCATTAGATAAACTGAGTTTTAAAAGATCTAACTGGGAGCTTCGTCCACTATCTGCTGATAAAATTCAATATGCACTGAACGATGTTATATATTTATATGAACTTTATAAAATGTTGTATAACAATTTAGTAGATGCTGGGAGGCTATTGTGGTTTTTGGAAGAAATGGATAATATAGTGTCGCAGGAGGCTAATTATAGTAATATTTGTGATATTCCGGATTTTACTTCTGATATTACAAAAGAGGAAGTTATTGTTGTTAAATCTGTTATTGAATGGCGAGAAAAATTAGCTCAGTTTTTTAATTTAAACCGTGAATTTATATTAAAGAACAAAATGGTGCTGTATTTAGTTAGAGATTTTATAAAAAAAAGTGATATTACCACTTTAAGTAAATACATAAAGAAGGAATATTTATCATATGATACAGTATCTGATCTTTTTAAAGTTATTGATAGTAATCATTCTGTTGATGTTAATAGTTTATGTGGTGTAAATGTTAATAATTATAATCAATCTGTTTTAAATATACTGCTCATATTATTGTATAATATATGCTATAAAAGCAATATCTCACAAAAGTTGGTTGCTTCTAAAGGCAGTCTAGTTAGATTTCTTAATGGTAAATTTAGTCATATCATGAAAGGTTGGAGGTATGAATTTTTTGGATGCGAAGTTGAAAAATTTATGCAAGGTAAATCTAAAATTATAGTTTCAGCGCAAGTGTTAGATAATAATTATATGGACATTGTGACTACTTTGACAGAAATGTAGACTTAGCATTATTAAGTAATGGTATAGAAGTTATTCTGTCAAGTATTGAATAATAACTATGTGAATCTTGTAGTTATCTTATTAAAAATAAGGGTTTTAATTTAATGCTTTTGATTGCAGAAAGAATTTTCTGTATTAAATATTGAATAATAGCTAATAGATATATAAGGATTTTGATAGAAGTGTAGGTTAGTCTTATTAATTTTAAAGTAGATTTTATATCAAGTGTTTGGTAATCGCCATACAGGTATTATGATGTACTTTCATGAAAGTGTAGGTTAGTGTAGTTGATTACAAAATGTGTGTTGGATAGAAAAAATTTGAATATGTATTCTCCATTTACAAAATGATTTTAAAGTTGTTGTGTCGTAATTTATAAAAGGCTGTAGTATTATGATATAAAGTTTAACATAATGACAAAAAGGACAATTATATATTATAATACTAACAGATGTCATATAGTAGCGTTGAATATAAAAGTGGTATTTGTTAAGATGAGAGCTTTCAAGATTACTTATAACTGAAAATTGTTTTTGATATGAAAGTTTAACTCTCATTCTGTTCAGTGTATTGTAGCCATAAATCTTCAGTTAAGATCTGTATATTGAGGGATTGTGCTTTTTTATATTTTGACCCTGGGTTGTTACCTATAATCAAGAAATCTGTATTTTTTGATAATGATGAAGACACTTTTGCTCCTGCAGCTTCTGACCTTACTTTTGCTTCAGATCTTGACATGCTTGATAGTTCGCCAGTAAAAACTATGGTTTTTCCATGGATAAGTGATAAATAAGAAGTAGAATTTGTATCTGTTATTGTTAGGTATTTTACCAAATCATTAATCATATTTAAGTTATGTTGTTCAGTAAAAAACATTTTTAGCGAACTTATAGTTTTGGATCCTATTTGTTGTATATTGAGTAAATAATTTTCATCCTGCGCGAGTTTAAGCATTTCATTATACCATTTTTCATATGATGAGAAATATTTGGCGAGTATTTTTGCTATATATTTTCCTACAAACCTGATTCCTAATGCGAAAATAAAGTTTTCTAAACTAATTACTTTGCTGTTGTTTATTGCAGAGAATAAATTACTTATGGATCTCTCACCCCATCCATGTAATGACTCTAATTTAAAATCGCTATTACTTATTTTTTCTTCTAATCTAAATATATCAACAATGCTTGTTATGAATCCTTGCTCATAAAAAAATAATAATTGTTTTTTCCCAAATCCTATAATGTTGAAAGCATCTTTTGAAACAAAATGCTTTATTTTTTCTAAGACTTGGTCTTTACAAAATAATTCTCCGGTACAATATATTGATGCTTCTTGTTTTGCCTGGTATAAACTGCTACCACATGATGGACATGTTGTTGGAAAAGCAAATTTTGTTAATTCTTGAGTTCTTAGGTTTTTGTCTACATCAACTACTTGAGGTATTACATCTCCTGCTCTTTTGACAATGACGTAGTCACCTTCACGTATATCTTTACGCTCTATTTCATTTTTATTATGTAAACTTGCTCTTGTAACTACAACCCCACCAATATTTATGGGAGAAAGTTCTGCAATGGGTGTTAGTACACCAGTTCTCCCAATTTGTATAGAAATTTTTTTTAGTTGAGTTTTTGCTTCTGCAGCAGGGAATTTATAAGCTATAGCCCATCTTGGTGATTTACTTGTGTTTCCGAGAATATGTTGTGATTTTATATCATTGATTTTGTATATTATACCATCAATATCATAATTGATGTTGCTTCTATTGTTATAAACTTGATTGTAAAAGTTAAAAGCTTTTTCAATATTGCTTGTAGTAATAGTATGTTCATTTACACAAAAACCCCAAGTTTTTAATTGGTCTAGTAGTTCTTCTTGTGTTACACATGTAGTGTTGACTATTGTGTACATAAAATATTTTAATTTGCGTTGAGCAGTAATATTATAGTCTAATTGTCTTACGGACCCAGCTGCAGCATTACGTGGATTTGCAAAGTTATTTCCATCATTATTAAGTTGTATAAAATCACTGCGATTTATGTATATTTCCCCTCTTACTTCTAGGAGATCTGGTGCGTTGTGAATAATGTGTGGTAGATTTTTTATAATTTTAACATTGTTCGTAATATTCTCGCCAAAATATCCATCGCCTCTCGTAGATGCTTGAGAAATTTCTCCTTTTCTATATATAACGGAGAATGATAGTCCATCGATTTTTAATTCACAAGACATGGATATTGATTGATCATCATTCATATTTAAGAGCTTTTTAGTTCTTGTTATAAATTTCTCTACATCTTGCTGATTAAAGGCATTATCTAAGGAGAGCATCTTCTCTTCATGTTTAACTTTGGCAAACCTTATATCCGGAGAACTACCTACATTATCTTGGTAACCGTTACTTGATACAAGTCTTGGAAAAGCTTTAAGGATTAGATTTCTTTTACGACATAACTCATCATACTCAGCATCACTTATTTCTGGATTATCTTGTACATGATAAAGAATATCATGACGCTGTATTTGTTTATTTAATTTCTCTAACTCTAGCTTAGCTTCTTCTTGCTTGACCATGATTAACTAAAATAAACATATTTGCACTATTGAGCTACAATTAAATTGTTTTTGCTTAGCAATTCTTGGAGTTCTCCACTGTGATACATTTCCTTAACTATATCACAGCCACCAATAAACTCACCCTTGATATATAATTGTGGAATAGTAGGCCAGTTTGTAAATTCTTTAATAGCTTCACGTAATTCTAAATCTTCTAATACGTTAATACTCTTGAATTTAACATTCATTTTTTTTAAGATGCTAACTACTACACTAGAGAATCCACATTGTGGGAAGTCAGCATCGCCTTTCATGTATAGGACTACATCATTATTTTCTATATCGTGTTTTATTTTGTCTGTTATATTACTTGTCATAGTATATTATTTACATCCCGTTTGTATTTGTATTGCATGTATATTTAATCCATCTAGTATTTTATATATCATTCTATGCTGTTCTAGTTTTGATTTTCCTTGAAACCGATTTGAGATTACCTTAACTGAATAGTGGTTATTATCATCTACAAGACTAGTAACGGTTATTTCAGCTTCTGGAAAAGCATCCCTTATTAGAAGTTCTAACTGAGATTGTGTAACAGCCATTACTTAATAAATCATAAATTGATATAAAACCATCCTACTATAACATATTTTAATATACAGGTAAATAGTTAAAGATATTGAAGTATATAGTTAGATCTGTAAGACATGAGTTGTTGAAAATTATTTCTACTATCTTTAAATGTATTTTGTATGAATTTTTGAGGATGTATTTATAAGTATCTGGTGATTGAATGTTAAAGGATTGTCATGGATAGTATTATCAAAATATTAACCTTAGCATTTCTACTGTATAAGTTTTAGTATTTGCTCTTCCCATATATCTTTAGATATACTGCCATGTATGTGTAATAATATTTTACCATTTTGGTCAAGTACAAAAGTTTCAGGGACTCCAGTTACTCCTAACACATTACCTACTTTCCCAGAGTAATCTTTTGCTATTTTAGTGTATGGATTTCCATGATTTTTAAGCCATTCTTGTACCTTATATTCTGTATCGAGATAATCTATTCCGTATATTTTTATTATGTTTTTCTTAGCAATTTCTACCCATAAACTGTGTTCTTCTTGACATGTTGTACACCAAGAGGCAAATACATTGAGTATATATGGGTGCCCAATTAAATCATTTGTATCAAATACTTGGTCTTCTGTAAAAAGTATAGGTAGTACTATTCTGTTTGTGACATCAGTTGTAACATTTTGATTTAATAAAATTTTTGTAAATATCACAACAAAGATTAGAAAACATATTAGTAAAGCTGTGCCGATTATTCTCATAGTTCAATAAGATATTTTTTTAGTGTATTTATATGACCTATTTCTACGATATTAATCTCAGAAAAGATATGCTTATTATTAAATGGAATGATAGCTTTTGTAAAGCCTAGTTTATAAGCTTCCTTTAAACGTGCATCAATATTTGATATGTTTCTTACTTCTCCTGACAAAGCAATTTCTCCTAATATTATTGTTGAAGATGGTATAGCTATATTAATGAAGCTCGATATTAAAGATGCTGCAATAGCTAAATCTGCAGCTGGTTCACATATTTTTAGTCCGCCAGCGATATTAAGATATACTTCTTTGTCTCCTAGAAATATATTACATTTTGCAGTTAGTACAGCGATGATCATTGCTAACCTATTAACATCCCAACCAACTACTGCTCTTCTTGGAGTAACCATATGAGTGTTTGCAATTAATGATTGTATTTCCATTAATATAGGTCTTGATCCTTCAATACCAGCAAAAACTGCGCTACCAACTATATTATTATTTTGTGATTTAGCTAGAAAGAGAGATGATGGATTTTTTACAGGTATTAGTCCTTTATCAGACATCTCAAATACACCTATTTCATTAGTAGGTCCGAATCTATTCTTTACTGTGCGTAAAATGCGTAATTGACTATTACTTTCTCCTTCAAAATATAATACTGTGTCTACCATATGCTCTAAAGTTTTTGGTCCAGCTATTTGCCCATCTTTTGTTATTTGTCCTAATATGAATAGTATGATATTGTGTTGTTTTGAAAAAGTAATCAACTCGTGGGTACACATCCGTATTTGTACTACTGTTCCAGGTGATGATGATATTCTACTATCATATATAGTTTGTATTGAATCAATAACAACGCACTTAAAATCTTTATTTTTTTTAAGAGAAGAGATAATATCTGATAATGATGAAGTGGATAATAATTGAATATTAGATTGATTAATTTGTAGTCGGTCTGCTCTGATTCTGATTTGATCTATAGATTCTTCACCTGAGACATAAAGACATATGGGAAGACACTTATCTAAAATTGCTGTTAATTGCAGTAAAAGTGTTGATTTTCCTACACCAGGTTCTCCTCCTATAAGGGTGCTACTTCCTAATACTATTCCACCTCCAAATACTCTATCTAATTCATTTATTTTAGTAATAAAGCGTGATGGAGTTACAATATTTTTATCAGATAATGAACTTAACTTTACTTCAGGATTATATTGTGTATTTATTAAATGTTCTGTAGCTGTTTCACCAATAATACTATCCCAACTACCGCATGCATTACATTTACCAACCCACCTATGTGTTTGATTGCCACAAACTTGGCAGACATAGAGGATTTTTGTAGACATATCTATAGTTATAAGTTGTGCTATTTCTTAAGTTGATTCTAACAAATAAAAGGTATATTTGCTACTGTAAGTTTTTTTGTATAATTAATTATGTTTTTAGTTAGGATGTACGGGAAAAACAAGCATTTCATTATAAAGGAAATTATCTAGTTATGTCAGAATCTAAAAATGGTTTTTATTTGTATATTAATAAAAGTACATTTTTATATACGGTCCCTGATAGTACATTAAATTAACAGACTTAAATTAGTAAGTATCAACATACAGAATAAATAAGAATTTTAAGTTAAATTGAACATAGTTATTCAATATTTTTTATTTAGGTTAATTGAAATATCCATATATTGTTTTATGTTTAAGTATGTTTTAGGAAAGTACGGATATTATTTAGGGGTCATATTTTATTGACGTAAAAAGTATGTAGTGTTATTAACTGGTGAAGTGTTGGAAAAGGGATTAATTAATATAATGAAAAAGGAAGCAGGGCATATACAGGATTTAATAGATAGAGAGTTAGCTTCCTCTAGAATTGAAGAAGGTAGTGGAATTACTGGTTATACAGTAAGTTTTATAGCGTTTTTATGGGCTTGTTTTCAGTTGTTTATAGCATCTCCATTACCTTTTTGGTTAGTTGATCATGGATTAGAATGGGCAATGCTTCCTGATATTAAGTCTCGAGCTATTCATTTAGCATTTGCATTTTCATTGTTATTTTTATTTTTACCTATATCTAAGAATTTTAGTCGAAATCTTAAAGCATTAGATTGGATTTCTTCAATATTGTCGTGCATATCGGTATTGTATATTGTTGTGTTTTATGAAGATTTATTTTTCAGAATTGCGATGCCTAATGATGTTGATTTAATCATAGCATTTTTTGGGCTTTTTTTCTTACTGGAAGGGGCAAGGAGGGCTATTGGAGCTCCTATATCTATTATTGCTTTAATGTTTTTAGTGTATGCTTATTTAGGGAGATATGCTCCAGATATTATTGCTCATAAAGGGCATAATTTTTCTGCTATAGCGTCTCATGAGTGGTTATCTTCTGAAGGAGTATTTGGTATAGCACTTGCTGTATCGTGTAACTTTGTATTTTTGTATGTTTTGTTTGGTGCTTTTCTAGATAAAGCAGGAGCTGGAAATTTTTTTATTAAACTTTCGTTTGCTTTGCTTGGTAGATTTGTTGGTGGTCCAGCTAAGGCTGCAGTTATTGCTTCCGGGTTTATGGGCATGATGTCTGGCTCTTCTGTTGCTAATACTATTACTATAGGGTCTTTCACAATTCCTTTAATGAAAAAAATGGGTCTTAGTGCTGAAAAAGCAGCTGCTATAGAAGTATCAGCTGGTGTTAATGGGCAAATTATGCCTCCAGTAATGGGTGCAGCAGCGTTTTTAATGTCTGAATTCTTGTCTATTCCTTATGCTACTATTGTGAAGTATGCTTTTGTACCTGCGATTATGGTATATGTCACTTTACTTTATATTGTACATCTAGAAGCATGTAAATTAGATATGCGTCCTGTGCTTGATCTCACTAAGGCGAGATCTGTTTATTTAAGTCTTTTAAGATTTCTTATATCTGTTGCTTGTTTGGTTGTTGTTTCATGTGTCATCTATGTTCTGATAGAGGGAGTTAGTATATATGGGTTCTATATACCTGGTGTTAAGGCTATATTCCTGGATAAAAGTATATATTGCATAGCATTAATTTTAATTTCTGTGTATGTTGGCATATTATTTTATCAATTTAAAGGCGTACGTAAGAGTAATGTAGAAGGTGTTGAAGAGGAAGATAAGTATCCAAAGCTATCAGAAACTTTTAAATATGGTATTCATTATTTTATTCCAATTTTTATTTTAGTATGGTGTTTAATCGTTGAGAAATTATCTTCTGCATTATCTTGTTTTTGGACAAACTTATTTTTGATCTTTATGTTGCTTACTAAAGATGTGATATATGCGTTGTTTGATAGACAAATATTGAGTTTGTGTTCTGTATTTTGTAGAGGTGTTAAGCAAGTATATGAAGCTATGGTTGTGGCTTCTAAAAATATGATTGCTATTGCAGTAGCAACTGGTGCAGCAGGAATAATAGTAGGAGCAGTATCATTGACTGGGTTTGGTTTGTCAATTAGTGGGTTGCTTGATTCTATAGCTCATGGTAATTTGTTTTTTTCATTATTAGTTACAGCAGTAATATGTATAGTGTTGGGGATGGGTATGCCCGCAACAGGGTGTTATATCATAGTATCTACACTCATGGCTCCGATTTTAACTTCTGTTATACATAAGAATGGTTTGTATGTTCCTCAGATAGCTATTCATTTGTTTGTATTTTATTTTGGAATTATGGCAGATGTAACTCCTCCTGTTGGGATAGCTTCTTATGCTGCAGCTGCTATTGCAAAAGGTAATGCATTTAAAACAGGAATACAGTCTTTCTTATATAATATAAGGACTATGATTGTTCCTTTTTTATTTATATACAATAGTGAACTTATTTTATATGATATTACAAATATCTGGGATAATGTTTTTATAATTTTTGTCTCTTTAGTTGGTATATTGAGTGTTTCTGCAGCAATGCAGGGATATTTTATTAGGAAGAGTAAGTTATACGAATCTATTATGCTTTTAATGGTAGGTGTAGTACTAATTATGCCTAATTATATTGCTAAATTATTTGTATCTCCTTATGATCCTGTGCCATTCTCTAAATTAAATGATACATTGGTAATTTTGAAAGATAGTTCTGTGAAGCTTACTGTAGAAAGTAAGAATCAATCTGATCAAGTAATCAAAGAAATAATTATTCCATTAAAGGATAAGATACAAGATTTTGAATATCAAGGTACGTTACTTGATCTTTTGAGTCAAAAGGTTGGTATTACTGTTGATATAGATAACATATCTAATAGCCGTCTAGAAATTAAAGATATAGCGAGTTGGAGCTATATAGAACCATCTGACATGGATGATAGTTATTCTATTGTAGAATTGACATTATCATCAAAGAAATATTATCATGTTATTTATGTTTATTTGATAGCTGTGATTCTGTTAGCTATAGTAGTCTTTTTACAAACTAGAGAGAGTGATTTTGTGAAGCGGGAAATAGGTTTATGTTAGATGTAACAGTAATTGGGATTATATTACTATCAGTTATGATTGGCCTTTTTAGGGGATTCATTAAAGAAATATTTGGATTGTTTGGTATCTGTGTATCAATATTATTAACTATGCGATATCGGGATTATTTTTCTAGCTTATATAGTAAATATGTTGTTTCTGAGATTATATCGGAGGTTTTATCTACGATTACTGTTTTTATCTTGATCATTATTGTTATGATTGTTGTTAATGGATGGATTATGAATCTTTTGTCTTCAGCAAGGTGTAGTGTGATTGATAGATTTGGTGGATTGTTGATAGGATTTATGAGAGGGATAGTTTTTGCTTACTTTCTGTTTTTCATTATAGAAACCTCTTGTTATGCGTTATTGCCTACAACAAAAGAAGATAAAGAGGTATTGCCTGATTGGTTTGTAAATTCATATTATTACAATATATTTTATCTCTTTAATACTTATGTAGATGGAATAATGCCAGAATCTACTCATGACAAGATTCAAGAGGTGGAATCTGCAGTGCAGGATATTCTTGAAAAAAAATATACTGCTAGTAACTTAAAAAAGAAAAAGTCCAAGAGTAGAGAGGAAGCTAAAACTTAAAGATTTAAGATTGTTAACTAGTGTATATTATCTAGTGTATGTCAAATGATAAAAACATTTCATTAGAAAAATAATTAACTTGATTATAGTGTAATATTTTATATAATGGCGTAGTTAGTTTTTGTTAAGGAGAAGATGTGCCTTTATATGAGTTTACTTTTATAGCACAGCAAGGTTTAACTCAGTATGAGTTAGAAGGTTTGGTTAAGGGGTTATCGTCCTTGTTAACAAAAAATGGTGCTGACCTTCTTAAGTATGAATATTGGGGGCTTTTAGATTTTGCTTATACCATAGATAAGATGAATAAAGGGCATTATTGCATGATATATATAAAAGCAACTCCTAGTAGCATGGATGAATTTAAGCGTAAGGTGAGATTGAATGAAGATATCTTACGGTTTCTGTGCCTTAAGAAAGATAAGTTACCGAAAGGTGATTCTTTGATGATACAAGCAAGTCAAGTATAGTTGGATATTTATTATGTTTAAAAAAAATAAAAGAGCAAGTTCTAATAATTCAGGAGCGACTGCTTATTCTCCATTAGCTTATCTCAAAAGGCCGTATTTTAAGAGGTCTAAAGCTTGTCCGTTAGAACAATGTCCAAATGAAGATATAGATTATAAGAATAAAGCTCTGTTATCTAAATTTACCTCGGAGTATGGGCGTATATTACCTAGTAGGATTACTTCTGTTTCTTCTAGGAAGCAGAGATTATTATCTACTGCTGTGAAAAGAGCTCGTTATTTAGCCTTATTGCCTTATTGTTGATATTTATTTGTAGGTTAATATGTTATCAATTATTCTAAAAGAAGGTGTTAGAAATCTTGGTAAAGCAGGGTTGGTTGTTCAAGTAAAGCCAGGATATGCTAGGTATTTGTTAACACAAAAAAAGGCAGTTAGGGCTACTAAGGAGAATTTAAAAAACTTAAAAGATCAATATTCACTTATCGAAAGAGAGAATTTAAAAAAATTAGAGGCAGCTAAAGTTTTAAAATCATCTTTGGAAGGTGAATTATTAATTATAACTAAACAGGCAGCTGACGACGGAAAACTGTTTGGTTCTGTGACACCAAAGTGCATTTCTAAGTTATTGTCTGATAAGGGATATGATATACATTACCGTAGTATATTTTTTTATTCTGTAATTAAGTACATTGGGGAATATGTAGTGAATTTAGAATTACATCCTGAATTAGTGCTTCCTATCACGCTTTATGTAGTGAGAAATGAGTTAGGTGCTACGCAAGCGCAAAAATTGCATGCAGAAAAGAAGAAAAAGTTAGAGAAAGAAAAAGCTGAAGAAGGAAGTGATGTAGGAAATGAGGGTTTAAAGCTTGATAGCGTTGGTGATGATATAGATAGTGGTAATGTAGACAAGTAATAAAAATTAAGAAGAAAGTAACATTCCTACCTAAAATAATAGATAAGAGAGTTATATCTAATATTGTAATAACGCTGTTAAGGTTTTTTTATAGTTTGTTACGGGGTTCTTTCTATGGTTAGGTATATCTTAGATAACGATTTACAAGAGATTGATGCTGAGGTTTTCGATTGTATTTCTGGAGAATTAAATCGACAAAATTCTGAACTGCAATTAATAGCATCAGAGAACTTTGTTAGTAAGGCGGTATTACAAGCTCAAGGTTCTATATTCACAAATAAGTATGCTGAAGGTTATCCAGGTAAAAGGTACTATTGTGGGTGTCATTTTGCAGATATTGTTGAAAATTTAGCAATTGAGCGTTTGTGTAGATTATTTGGGTGTAAGTTTGCGAATGTTCAGCCACATTCTGGCTCGCAAGCTAATCAGGGGGTGTTTGCTGCATTATTAAAACCAGGTGATACTGTAATTGGTATGTCACTTGATTGTGGTGGTCATTTGACTCATGGTTCTGCTCCTAGTATTTCTGGAAAGTGGTTTAATGCTGTTCAGTATCAAGTTAATCGTGACACTGGCTTAATAGATATGGATGAGATAGAAAAATTAGCTATTGAACATAATCCATCGTTAATTATTGCTGGTTCATCTTCTTATCCTCGTGTGATAGATTTTAAAAGATTTAGAGAAATAGCTGATAAAGTTGGAGCGTATCTTCTAGCTGATATAGCACATTATGCTGGATTGATTGCTGCTGGAGAATTTCCTTCACCTGTTGAATATGCGCATGTTATTACCTCTACTACCCATAAGACATTGCGTGGTCCTAGGGGAGCAGTGATAATGACTAATCATGAGGATATTTATAAGAAGATTCAGTCTTCTATCTTTCCCGGTATGCAAGGAGGACCATTAATGCATGTTATTGCTGCTAAAGCTGTAGCATTCGGAGAAGCATTGAAACCTAATTTTAAAGATTATGCACAACAAATAATAAAAAATTCTAGAACTTTAGTTGAAGTTTTTAAAGAAAGAGGATTTGATGTTGTTACAGGTGGTACAGATTCTCATATGGTTGTTCTTGATTTACGTTCTAAGAGTGTTACAGGTAAAGATGCAGTTCTTGCTTTAGAGAGATTAGGAGTTATTTGTAATAAAAATGCTATTCCTTTTGATCCAGAAAAACCTTTTATAACTTCTGGCTTGCGGTTTGGTAGTGCTGCTGAGACGTCCAGAGGATTACAAGAATCAGAATTTAAAAAGATTGGTAATATAGTTTGTGATGTTGTTGATAATTTAAAAGCTAGTGATAGTGTTAGGTTATCTATTGAACAAGATGTAATAAAGAAAGTTAAGGAATTAACTTCTGATTTCACTTCTTAAGTAAATATCAAGTAATATCATATAAGATCTTAAAAATGTGAAAAAAAATTTAATTCTTATTAATTGATGTTACATACTTTCTTAAGTGTGGTAAACGTATAGTTGATTTTATTTTTACATTTGCTGATGAAGGTTCATATTATATAAATATACGTCACTGTAAACTAAATGATAAAGGAGGAAGAAGTGTCGAACTCTTTATGTATTTCTGATTTTCAAAGTTTATCTTATAATCTCTTAAATACTTTAACTGAGATGATAGATAAAGTAGACATTGATGGGGTATTGGAATGTGAAAATTACGATGGGGTAGTTAAGATATCAGATAGCCAAGGTAATGTATATGTTATTAACAAACATGAGCCTTCTATGCAAATTTGGATTGCTTCCCCTATTAGTGGGTCAGTACGATTTAGTTATGATGAATCCTCGAATACATGGATAAGTGATAAAAATGATGAACTATTTGATTTTTTAAGATCTGAAATAAGGATATTATTTGATATTGTGATATAAAAATGAAAGTATTATTTCAATTTGTAAAACCTCATTTATTGTATTTCATATTTGCATATTTAGTTGTAGCTATTTCTTCTGTAACAATTTTAGCGTTTGGTTATGGATTGCATAATTTAGTAGATTTATGGGTTGCAACTTCTGATGTTGTATCTATAAATAACTCCTTATTATTTTTGTTTGTTGTGGTTTTAATAGTAGCGTTGACAGCCTTTTTGCGATTATGGCTTACTGGCTATGGGAGTGAAAAAGTTGTTCTTGATATTAGATTGAAGTTGTATAATAAAATCATACATTTTTCTCCAAGATTTTTTGAGAATAATAGTATATCAAGCTTGATTACACGATTAATGGCAGATACGTCAACACTTCAAGTAATTTTAAGTGCTGGTATGTCAACAGTACTTAGAAATGCAACTACTTTGCTTGGTAGTATTGTAATGTTAGTACATACTAATTTTAAATTAACTATGTATACTATAGTAGTGATTCCTGTTATTCTAATAATCTTAACTGTTCTTGGTAAAAAAGTAAAATTGTTATTGCGTAAAGTACGTGTAAATCTAGATAATATAACTTCTTTTGTTGAGGAGACATATCGTGGTATATATGTTATCCAATCTTTTTCAAAAGAAGAGATAACAAAACAAAAATTTTCAAATTTACTTACTAGTGCACTGAATGTGACAAGTAGGTATATTGTTTTACGTGCATTATTGGTGACATTAATTATAACTTCTGTAATGCTATCTATAGGATTTGTTTTATCACTTGGGATCAAGGAAGTATTAAGTAATAATATAACTGTTGGTTCTCTGTTTTCTTTTATATTTTATGCAGCAATAGCTGCTGGTTCAGTTAATAATATGGGGGATAATTTTAATGATATACAGAGAGCTATAAGAATTGCGGAAGATATTTCTAAAATATTGTTAATGCCAGAAGATATTACTGAAGTAAAAGATCCATATGAGATTCAGGAAATAAAAGATAAAATTTCAATCAATGATGTGACTTTTTGTTATCCTAGTAAGCTAGATGATCCTGCATTAAAGAGGGTATCATTTACTATTGATAAAGGCCAAGTGGTTGCTTTGGTTGGCCCTTCTGGTAGTGGTAAAAGTACAATAATAAATATACTATTACGTTTCTATGATGTGAATGCAGGAAATGTAACTATTGATGGTATTGATATAAAAGAATTATCCTTAAAAAATCTGCGTTCTCTTTTTAGTATTATTCCTCAAAGCCCTATAATGTTTTCTGGAACAATATGGGATAATATAACTTATGGGGTAACTAATGCTGTGTATGAAGATGTAAGAAATGCAGCAAAAATAGCTTGTATTCTTGATTTTATAGAAAATTTACCAAATAAATTTGATTCTTTAGTTGGAGAAAGGGGATTATGTTTATCTGAAGGGCAAAAACAAAGGATTGCGATAGCAAGAGCTGTTTTGAAGGGTTCAGGTATGCTGATATTAGATGAGGCAACATCATCTTTAGATTCAAAAAATGAGCAACTAATACATGATGCCTTAGATAATTTGAAAAGTAATAAAACAATGCTTGTAATAGCTCATCGGTTATCAACTATTGTTAAGGCAGATAAGATAATTGTTTTTAATAATGGATGTATTGATGACATAGGTACTCATAAGTCATTGATGTGTAAGCAGAATGGTTTGTATACAAAATTAGCAAAGTTGCAATTATCAAGTGATCATTTTTCAGAAAGTATTTGATCTAGTAAAATGATTCCTATTGTGTAAGTAATTTTGTTAAATTTTTAGTAGAAAAATTGTTGCAATTTATGTAATCAGAAAAAGTATAGAAGTAAATAAGATATATTCTACTACTTAATTCGCTATGTTATAGGTTTGCAAAGCTTGTTTCCATTGAATTAGCTAAAGATTTTTTGTTTTGTTACGGAATTTACAATGTAGTTAGTTGATATAATGTATTCTTAAAATGTTATATTAGTGGAAATATAGAAAAAAAGTTGTATATCTACTATATTGTGTTCTAGGTGTATCGAATGATATATCAAACCAGTTGTGGTTTTTCTGTTGGGAAAATAATTACTGATGGGAATAAGTTCACTATTTCAGACTGTATACAGAAATTCATTGATAAGTCTATATAAATCTATTTTAGAATCAATATATTATGGGTGATGTTAAATAGATAATATGTAGTAAGATGTATTACAGTGATGGTGTCAACTTTATTTCGTTGGTTTATTAGCTCTGAAAGTAAAATAGTATTGTGAGCATATAGAATAAGTATGGTAAGTGAGGTGTATATTTATCAAGTAGGTATTTTTGTGATTAATATACGTGAGTTTATTTATAAAAATGAAAAGATACTTATTAAGGGTTATGTATCTTAATAAATGAAGTGATTTAGAAATCTTAGTTGTGCTGTTCAGTGATCATGACATATAGTAACAGTAGTTGAATTGCTAACAATTTAGGATTAATTTCTAGATTTTTAAAGATTTTGCTTGTTTTTTGTTAATAAGTATTAGTGCTATTTATTATTAGTTTTTTGAAAAATTGTAAGCTATATATATGAACTTGTTTAACATAGGAATTATATTGACTCGCTGTGTTATTGTGATAGCCTAATTATGTTTATTATTTAAATATTATTTTTTGTAATGTCTAGTTCTGCATATGATATTATAGATCATGAATATGATGTTGTAATAGTAGGAGCTGGAGGAGCAGGATTAAGAGCAACTTTTGGTATGACTAATGTTGGATTATCAGTTGCGTGTATATCTAAAGTCTTTCCTACACGAAGTCATACAGTAGCAGCTCAAGGTGGTATCAGTGCTGCATTAGGTAATATTTCTGAAGATGACTGGAGATGGCATATGTTTGATACAGTCAAAGGTTCAGATTGGCTTGGGGATCAAGATGCTATTGAATACATGTGTAAAAATGCGGCAGAAGCTGTAATTGAGCTTGAGCGTTATGGAGTTCCTTTTTCCCGTACTAATGATGGTAAAATATATCAACGTCCTTTTGGTGGAATGACTACAGAATTTGGTAAGGGTAAGCCAGCAGTGCGTACATGTGCTGCATCTGATAAGACAGGTCATGCAATACTTCATACATTGTATCAACAGTCTTTAAAATATAATGCTAAATTTTTTGTAGAATATCTTGCTATTGATTTAATAATGGATGAAGAAGGCCAGTGTAAGGGTGTATTAGCATGGTCCTTATGTGATGGTACATTACACCGGTTCCGTGCTCACATCGTTGTTCTTGCTACAGGTGGTTACGGTAGGATATATTTTTCTGCTACTAGCGCACATACTTGTACTGGTGATGGGGGAGGTATGGTGTCCCGTATTAATTTACCACTGGAAGATATGGAATTTGTACAATTTCACCCAACTGGAATATATGGTGCTGGATGCTTGATAACGGAAGGTTGCAGAGGGGAAGGTGGATATTTACTTAATTCTGAAGGAGAAAGATTTATGGAGCGTTATGCTCCAAAAGCTAAAGATTTAGCATCTCGTGATGTTGTGAGTAGAGCTATGACTTTAGAAATCAGAGAAGGTCGTGGTGTTGGTCCAAAAAAAGATCATGTATATTTATCTATATCTCATTTGGGTGAAAAAGTTATTAGTGAAAGATTGCCAGGTATTAGTGAAACTGCTCGTACTTTTGCTGGGGTGGATGTTATAAAAGAGCCAATCCCAGTTTTGCCAACTGTTCATTATAATATGGGAGGTATCCCTACAAATTATCATGGTGAAGTTGTAACTTTAACTAATGGTAAGGAACAAGTAGTACCAGGACTATTTGCTATAGGAGAAGCAGCTTGTGTTTCTGTACATGGAGCTAATCGTTTAGGATCTAATTCATTGCTTGATTTAGTGGTTTTTGGAAGAGCGGCAGCAATTAGAGCTAAAGAATTAGTGAAACCTGGTATGTTACATGCTCCAGTTAAGAAGTCATCGGAAGAGTGGATAATTGATAGATTTGATGCGTTGAGATTTTCAAAAGGAAGTTTACGTGTATCAGAGATACGTAGTAATATGCAAAATGTGATGCAAAATCATGCAGCTGTTTTCCGTACAGAAGAAGTACTTGAAGAAGGCAAGGAAAAGATTAAAAGTGTTGCTAAATCTCTGTCTGAAATTGCGGTTGAGGATAGGAGTATGATATGGAATAGTGATTTAGTTGAAGCCTTAGAGCTAACTAATATGATGCCACAAGCAGTTGTAACAATGGAATGTGCTGCGAATCGTCAGGAAAGTAGAGGTGCTCATGCACGTGAAGATTTTCCTGATCGTGATGATAAAAATTGGATGAAGCATAGCTTGGCATGGTATAATTCTACAAATTGTTCTGTGAGGATAAAATATAAGGATGTTGCTAAGACAACTTTAACAGATGACGTTCAGTATTTTCCTCCACAAAAAAGGGTATATTAATACTATCTCTATGGTGGTTATTTAAAAGGTTTTACTATGGTTCAGTTTTTTTTACCTAGGAATTCTAAAATTAATAAAAATGGTAAAGTCCATTCTGCCCATGAAGGAGCAAAGAATGTGAAGTGTTTTAAAATATATAGATGGTCTCCAGATGATGACGAAAATCCAAGAATTGATACATTCTTTATAGATCTTGATGAATGTGGGCAAATGGTACTTGATGCTTTGATAAAGATTAAGAATGAAGTTGATGCTACATTAACATTTAGGAGATCATGTAGAGAAGGCATATGTGGTTCATGTGCGATGAATATTGATGGTACTAATACTTTAGCCTGTACAAAAGCAATTTCAGATATTAAATCAGATGTAAATATTTATCCTTTACCACATATGCATGTTATAAAGGATTTAGTCCCTGATTTAAGTAATTTTTATAAACAATATGAATCAGTTACTCCATGGATACAAGCTAAAGAACCTAGTCATAACAAAGAAAGGTTACAAACAATAGAAGATAGAAGTAAATTGGATGGAATATACGATTGTATATTATGTGCATGTTGTAGTACTGGTTGTCCTAGTTATTGGTGGAACTCAGATAAATATTTAGGACCAGCAGCGTTGTTGCAAGCTTATAGATGGCTTATTGATAGCAGAGATGAAGCATCAGATAGTAGATTGGATATGCTTGATGATGCATTCAAGTTATATCGTTGTCATACTATTATGAACTGTACTAAGACTTGTCCTAAAGGGTTGAATCCAGCAAAAGCAATTGCTCATATAAAACAAATGATGGTAACAAGGTAATACAAAGAGTATTATTAAAGTTAAGTTTTTTAATAATTAATCTTGATTGATTATAAAATAAAGTTACACATCTTAGTGTGTTGTATTTTGTATAGTTGTTTTTTTAAATGCTGTAATCTTATAGTGAGGAAAAGTATAGAGAAAAAATGTATTCTCAAAGTATTATAGCTTATACAGGGTAAAAGTAGAAATAGAGAAGGCAATTCTAGGTACTTGATTGTCTAGCTGTAATTTTTATAAAATTTTTTATTACATGACTGTAGATTTTGTAGAAACTAGAATGATTTTTAAGTTATGATAAAACATGATTTTAGTTGATTTATATAGTATGTCCTCAAAGTATTATATCTTATAGAGGGTAAAAGTAGAAATAGAGAAGGCAATTCTAGGTACTTGATTGTGTAGTTGTAATTTTTATAAAATTTTTTACTATATGGTTGTGGATTTTGTAAAAATTTGGATGATTTTTAGTGTTCTTATTAGATGTAATTTATAGTAAAGAAAAAACTTTTAATTTTTTTGTTATAGCGTCAAATAGTTTGAAATTCTGTAATATGCTTTTTATCATATATATAAATAGCTGATTATAATTTTAAAAGCTTGATCTGGTATGAGCAATTGTTAGTATTAAGTGTGGATAATTAAGGTGTAGGGGAATTATGGAATCAATGGAATCAGCGGTTACAAGACGTATAGTTGTTCCTGAGTTAGAAAAAATTCTTTATAAGGAGCATAAAGTTTTAGATAAAGGATTTGTTAGGCTGGTTGATTATATGGGATCTGATGAATCTGTAGTACAAGCTGCTAGAATATCTTATGGCAGGGGTACTAAGAGTGTAAGTCAAGATGCTGCATTGATTAGTTATTTGATGCGTCATTCACACACTACTCCATTTGAAATGTGTGAAATAAAATTTCATATTAAGTTACCTATATTTGTTGCAAGGCAATGGGTACGTCACCGTACTGCAAATGTAAATGAATATTCTGCAAGGTATTCTGTATTAGATCATGAATTCTACATTCCAGAATATGATCAAATAGCAAAACAATCTGAAGATAATGCTCAAGGTAGAGGAAGTAATTTATCTGATGAAGATGCTAAATATGTTGCTGATCTTTTAGTACATGATTCTAATATGGTATATGAAACTTATAATAAGTTTTTAGAGAAAAGTGTTTCTAGGGAAATAGCACGTGTTAATCTTACTTTAAATTATTATACTGAGTGGTATTGGAAAATAGATTTACATAATTTATTACACTTCTTGAAGTTAAGGTCTGAGGCGAATGCTCAATATGAAATTAGACTGTATGCAAAAACTATGTTGGATATTGTAAAAAAATGGGTTCCATTAACTTATACAGCTTTTGTTGAGTATTGTTTAGAATCCCAAAATTTTTCAAAGAGTGCATTGGATGTTGTTAGAAAATTAATTGCTGGGGAAAAAATTGTTCGAGAAGATACTAGTATTGGAAAAAGGGAATGGAGAGAATTAATGGCTATTTTAAAGCCTGAATAAATTTTTTAGATAGTTCATATACCTGCGTTATTGTGTTAACATAATAGTACTTAATAGTAATTTAAGTACTTTGGACTTTGAATCTATAAAGCTTGCGATTGGAATTTTATAAGATAAATGCTATGGTTAATGTCTTTATCCTCATTAAATTTTTTATATATTTGTGTTGTTATAGATTAAAAAATTTTCTAGAAAGTCATAGTAAAGTAAAATTGGTTTTTTTTAATATCAGTTTTAAAAAGCTAGTATTATTAATTATCTACAATAATTTTATATGGAATGTTATATTAGTAATATGTTTATTAATTAAGGGTTTTGTTTTAGTGTATGAAAATTTTAAAGAGAAATATTTTAATTCTTATTATTACAGTTATTATTCTGTCTGATATATCTTCAGATATATATCTACCTAGCTTACCGAAGATTAGTGATTTTTTTGCCGTAGATTACACTATTGCACAATTGACAATTAGCTTGAACTTAGTTGGAATCTCTATTTCAGGATTGTTGTATGGTCCATTATCTGATTATTATGGACGTAGGCCTATTATGTTGTTGGGTGTGGGAATATTTATGTTGGCAAGCATAGCATGTTGTTTTGCTAATGATATTATTGTATTAATCATTATGCGTTTTGTCCAGGGTTTTGGTGCGGGTGTAGCTGGAGTTGTTGGATATGCTATTATCAAGGATATGTATTCTGGAAGTGAGTGTGCTAAAAATATTTCCATAGTAAATATGGCAGTAGCATTATCTCCAGTACTGGGTCCAATTTTAGGTAGTGCTATTATAGCACATGGTTATCATTGGAATGTGTTGTTTATAATAATATCCATAATGGCAATACTAGTTTTAGGATGTTTATTTGTGTTCTTGAAAGAAACTATTATTCTTGGAAAAATTGATAGTAATATCTCTTTCTTATCAGTTATGCGAAAGTATAAAGAACTGATTTTAAATATTAGGTTTTGTGGTTTTGCTTTAATTCAAAGTTTTACTATTATGTGGATTTGGTCATGTATAGCTAATTTGCCATTTATTTTTGTAAAAGATATGGGAGTACCTGTTAGTTATTATGGTTATTTTGTTGCTATTAATGTGGCTGCTTATATTGTTGGTGCAGTTTTAAATCAAAGATTTGTTGAGAGATTTGGAATAAATAATATGTTACTTTTAGGATTGATTTTAACTACTTTATCAGATATGAGTGTCCTTATACTCTATCAGATGCTTGAAATTACTCCTTTGTTAGCGGAAATTATGTGGATTCCATCTGGTATGGGTATTGCTTTTATTCTTGGAAATAATATGACTGCTGCTTTTTCTGAAATTAGAGAGCCGGGTATAGGTTCTGCGTTTATTCTGTTCTTACAAACAATTTTTGGTGCACTTGGTATTTATATTTTAGGGTGTTTTTATGATGGCACTCTAATTCCAGTGATACTGTTTCCAATAATTTGTTCTGTCATTTGTATTGTTATATATGTTCTTTTAAGAATGAGTGGTAAAGATAATAAATCTGAATTTATCAGTGTATAACTGATGTTTTGTTTTAGAAATAGAAGGTTAATACTAGGTATTTAATTTTTTTACATCTAATAAAGATTTTCTATAGCTATTTATGGTGTTTTATTAGTTCGTATAATCAATAATTTATTTGCTCTTAATATATGTTTGTTCTTTTTTTAGAGATAGAAATTGGATTGTGGTACTAATGTAGTTAAAAGTTTTCTATAGCTTTTATAGCGTTTTATTAGTTTGTACAATAAATGATTTATTTGCTCTTAATATATGTTTATTCTTTTTTTAGAGATAGAAATTGGATTGTGGTACTAATGTAGTTAAAAGTTTTCTATAGTTTTATAGCGTTTTATTAGTTTGTATAATAAATGATTTTATTTACGCTTAAATATACGCTTGTTCCCTAAGATGAGATATTGCTTTTTCTGTAATTACTCTACCACGTGGTGTGCGTTGTATAAAATTTATTTTTATAAGATATGGTTCTATAGTTTCCTCTATATTTCCTGTATCTTCTGATAATCCGGAAGATATAGTGTCTATTCCAGTTGGATTATTAGAGTCATATATGAATTTTAAATATTGAATATCTTGCCTATCTAATCCTAGCTTATCAATGCCTAAACGTAGTAGTGCTTTATCAGCAAATGCATCTGTAATAATTTTGTTATGTTCTATTACTTCTATAAAATCTCGTATTCTACGTAGTAATCTAAGTGCAATTCTAGGTGTCCCACGAGACCTAAGAGAAATTTCTTGTGCCCCACTATCAGAAATATTTATCTTAATAACTTTTGCAGCACGTTGTATTACTTTCATAAGTTCTTCAGTTGAATAGAATTCTAAATGTATTGGTATACCAAAACGATCACGTAATGGATTTGATAGTAAACCAATTCGTGTTGTGGCTCCAATTAGTGTAAATGGTGGTAAGTCTACTCTTAAGGTACGTGCTCCACATCCTTCTCCCACTATTATATCTAGACAAAAATCTTCCATTGCAGAGTATAATATTTCTTCTATGTTGCGATTTAAGCGATGTATTTCATCTATAAATAGTATATCTTTTGCCTGAAGGTTAGTGAGTATTGCAGCTAAATCTCCCGCTTTACTTAGTAGTGGTCCAGCTGTTGATCGAAAATTTACTTTTAGTTCTTTTGCTATTATATGTGCTAATGTTGTTTTCCCAAGTCCTGGTGGGCCATATAATAGTACGTGATCCATTGATTCTTTACGTGTATAAGCTGCATTTATGAAAATTTTGAGATTATTAACTATGCTACTTTGTCCTATAAAATCGTCTAATAGATTGGGTCTCATTGAGACATTTTGTTGATCTTCTAAGCATTCAGTGCTTTGCAATATATTTTTCATAAAGTGTTCTTTATTATGTTTTCTTCTGAAGTATAATAGTATGATACTCTATTATAGATAAATTTGTACTTTCTTTATAATTAAAAGAATAATGACTATTATGTTTTTCATATTGCAAGATAAGGAAGTCAGTATGCAAAAAAGGTGCAGCTGTATACATGATCTATGGCTATTTTAATACATCTTATATATAGGATGTAGTTTTTGTAAATAATTTTAAATATCTTTATACTTTTTGTATGTAGTCAAAATATCAAAATTTGTGAAGTTAATGTAACTATTATTTCATTTGAAATAAGATATTAATAACTAAATGGTAGATAATGATATGGGGTTTCTACTTATTATTAAATAAAAGAATACTGTTATAGTATACTTTAAAATAATGAATTCATGAGTATTAGGGATGTTATGTTAGAATTACTTACTATTTGATCCTCAGATAATTACAGTATTTACTGCTATATAAATTATTAGTTATAGTTTTAAGGTGAAAATCTGTATGGTTTTTTAATATATTCTAACATTTTTTATAATCTAAGTTTATGTACAAGAAAATTTACATGTTTTGTGTAACTTTGTGACTTACAGTCTTATTTATTGGGAAAGTTTTTGTAATGCTTTTCTTATAACTTCTTGTATGGTGTCGTTAGGAAAATTAGATTTTATTTCTTGTACTACATTAAAAGCTTTTAATTTGTCATAACCTAAACTTATAAGAGCAGCCAAAGAATCGTCTTCTTTTATTGTAAAAGGTTTTTCTAGTTGTACTTTACTAATTTGATATTGAAGCTCAGTTACAATACGTCCTGCAAGTTTTTCTCCTATGCCATTTCCTCTAAATGCATTTTTATTATTGTTTGCTACTGCAGAAAAGATTTGTTCTGGTGATAATTTACTTAATATTGACATTGCTGTTTTATAATTAATTCCATTTATTGTAACTAACATTCTCATGTAGTCTTGTTCTTGTTTATCTAAAAATCCATATAATTGAGTTAGATTATCTCTATTTACGTAAGTTTCTATATAAAGTTTAATATTGTTTCCGATTTTACAAGTTTGTAAGACTTTATGTGAAACTTGAATTATGTACCCGACATTGCCCACATTTAATATAATATGGTTGTTGTGTACTTCTTCTATAATGCCTGTAAGATTACCTATCAACACTTTCCTCAGAGAATATTATTTAACAAGATAAGTTTAGAATTGATTTTGCGTAAGTTAATTAGTGTATGTGACCTAAGTATTAACAATATACAGAATAGTAGACCAAGTGTAGCAAACATTGCAAAAAGAGGCATTAGCATTGAAATATCAATAGCAATTCCACTTTTGCGTAATATGCTTGCAGGTTGATGTAATGTTGTCCATATATTGACAGAAAACTTAATTACTGGAATATTAACTGCACTGAATATAGCAAATATTGAAGCAGCTTTCATAGATCTAGCTTCATTGTCAAAAAAGTTCCATAGGGATATGTATCCTAAATAAAGAAAAAATAACACTAACATTGATGTTAAACGTGCATCCCATACCCACCACGTTCCCCAAGTACATTTACCCCATATACTACCAGTAATTAAACATATAGATGTAAATGTTAAACCAAGAGGAGCAATGGCATGTGATATGATTGCTAGAATTACATTTCGCCACACTAGTGCTATAAAGCTGAAGACTGCTATTAATGTGTATGATCCAAGTGATATCCATGCAGATGGTACATGTAGATACATAATACGAACAAATTCTCCTTGCTTATAATCTGTTGGAGATGAGATAAATACCATGTATAAACTACATAGCAACAGAATAAAAAACAAAAATACTGTATACGGTAAAAGTGATCTTGTATAACGGATGAACTTACTCATGGTGTATAAGTAATTACATGATTACTTAACGTATCATAAATTACAATATTAGGCAATATAATATGGTGAGAGTAGTTTATTAGAATATATTTTGACAATCAAATTATTATATTTTTGTATAATTTTTTAGTTATGCAGATGTTAGTAAGTAAGTTTTAATATATTTTTATAAAAAATTTATGGTATACTGAATGTATCTTTTGTTCTTATATCCAACATGTAGTGCTTATCAATAATATGTTGTTGTGTGTGTGTTAAAAAAATTTAGTGATCAGATTTTATAGAATGCACTTCAAGTATTAAGTATGATATTCTTTTTATTAAGTTATTGCTGCATGATGTATGAAAAGTGACATCTTTAACATTTGAATAATGAGATTTTGTGTTAAATTAAAAGCTTATACTCAAACCTTAGATGAAGATTATTGTGTTGTTTTAGGAAATGTAAGGTGAATTATAATTTAAAAAGTAGAGGGATAATGTTAGTTATATCTTCTCCTTCTGGAGGTGGTAAAACTACAATATCTCATTTATTGGTTGATGAATTGCAAGATGATCTTGTTAGATCGATTTCTATTACTACTCGTGAGCCTAGGGATGGTGAAATTGATGGTAAAGATTATTTTTTTGTAACTGAATCTGAATTCATTGATTTGTGTAATACGGATCAGATGTTAGAATATGCAAAAGTTTTTGGAAATTATTATGGTATACCTCGTAAGTTTGTGGTCGATAATATTACTAATGGTGTTAGTGTGTTGTTCAGTATTGATTGGCAAGGAGCATTTAAATTGATTGACACTATGCGAGAACATGTAGTTAGTGTTTTCATATTACCTCCATCTATGGAAGAATTGAAAAGACGTCTATATAATCGTAGTGGGGAAAGTGATATAATAAATAAACGATTAGAAGAGGCTGCCTTTGAAATCAATCATTGTTATCATTATGATTACATTATTATTAATCATGATGTTGAAGAAAGTGTTCATCAAATTAAATCCATTTTTACATCGGAAAGATTAAGAACCCAACGAAAGATATCTCTGAAGCAATTTGTTGATAATTGTATAAGATAGGGGGAATATGTTTTTTATAACTCATCAAAATTATTAAATTTATGATTATTATTGACTTTATTTAAAGTGCAGTAGGGAATAAAAAAGTTTTCTATGTTACTACATTTTATTAGTAAATGTGTAATTTTTAAGAATTCGTTTTATAATCACTTTCTTAGGAAAAAAAGAGAACTTAATTTTGTGATTTGTTGTAGTAAAATTAAGAACATTTGTATGATAATAAGTAAGTAATAATAATATATAAAATGACATTTTACAAAGGTAAAAAACCTACATAAAGTTGAAAAAAATATAACAAGGATGGCTACACAGATTATGTAGAGTGTCTATCTATGGTTATACGAAATTTGTTATTAATGTTTGTTGAAGTTTTTTGTAAAGTGTACTAGTCTGTAAGTGAGTGATAACAGTTTTTGGATTCTGATGGAAGGTATTATAGATGGAAAAGCGATTGCTGAGGGTATTACTAATGCACTTACTACGTGTATTAGTGATTTAAAATCACAGCATAATCTAACGCCATGTTTGATAGTTATACTTGTTGGGGACGATCCTGCAAGCCATTTGTATGTGCGTAATAAGCAGCGAAAAGCGGAAATGTTGGGACTAAAATCTGAAACTACGTTATTACCAAGCACGATATCTGAAAGCAGTTTGATTGATAAAATACGTGAATTGAATAATGATGATAGTGTTCATGGGATTTTGGTGCAGCTTCCTGTACCAAAGCATATTGATAAGAATTTAATAATTAATACTATTGATCCAAGGAAGGATGTTGATGGGTTTCACAATGAAAATGTAGGGAAGCTATTTACTGGACAGAAGGGTTGTCTAATGCCTTGTACTCCTAGGGGGTGTCTTTATTTGATTAAAACTGTAACTCGTAATTTATCTGGAAGTGATGCTGTAGTTATAGGAAGGTCAAATATAGTAGGTAAACCTATGGCTTGTTTGTTGTTGGGAGAAAATTGTACTGTTACTACAGTTCACTCAGCTACGCGTAATTTACCTGATTACTGTTCTAAAGCTGATATTATTGTAGCTGCAGTTGGTATATCTCACTTTGTTAAGTCTGCTTGGATTAAGCCTGGCGCAATTGTTATAGATGTTGGTATTAATTCTATAGAGGAAAATGGGGTTAAGAAGTTTGTAGGGGATGTTGATTTTTCTGGAGCTAGAAGTATAGCTTCAGCTATTACTCCGGTTCCTGGTGGTGTAGGGCCTATGACTATAGCATTTTTAATGGTTAATACTGTAATGGCAGCGTGTAATCAAATTGGTATTGAAAATTTTGTTGAAAAATATTTAGATTTGTAATACTTTAATTGCAGTGAATGCATTTATAGTTTATAACTAGATAACAAGGGGCGGTTAGCTCAGTTGGTAGAGCGTCTCGTTTACACCGAGAGGGTCAGCAGTTCGAGTCTGTTATCGCCCACTATTTTTTTACTCTGTTTATTAAGGATTTTTACTGTCTTACGCTAAACTGTATAAGAATCCATCTTATTATAATGTAGCGCGCATATTGAGAATTTATATCAAGAAGTTAATATCATGTTATTTCATATGATTTGTATATTGTTGTATATGAAAATGACTTATAGTGATGTTAAAAGCTATAATTGGGCTTTACTTGCTTTGTGATAAATTTAATACCGTTTAAGGATTTTAATAAATTATCGAAGGAAAATAGTGCATTTGTGTGTTGTTTTTTTAGTCTATACTAATATTCTTATACCTCTATGGAGAGAGTGACATCTTTCTACTTTA